>JAGIAB010000365.1:2047-3677 GCA_017745135.1 Flavisolibacter sp. | reverse complement strand
GGACAGGACAGAAAATATATGCTCACCTCATTGCCTGATATTTATTTATCAGGAGCAAATGAACATGCTGCCAGCAGCGGGAGTAAAACCAGTTTGTTCATTCTGGGTTCAATTGCATTACTTACGTTGCTGATTGCATGTATCAATTTTATGAATCTTTCTACTGCTAATTCTTCAAAACGGGCAGCCGAGGTTGGTGTACGTAAGGTTTTAGGCGCAGAAAAAAAATCATTGGTCCGGCAGTTTTTTGGCGAGTCTGTAATGATGTCTTTCATCGCTTTGTTGTTTGCACTATTATTTACACTTCTATTATTACCCTTCTTTGAAAGGGTTGCAGGAAAAATCCTATTTATACCTGCAGAACAGAAAATTGTATTGGCTGTTGCATTTGTCCTGCTTGCAATGATTACAGGAATATTAGCGGGAAGTTATCCTGCATTTTATTTGTCTTCGTTTAAACCTATTAAAGTATTGAAGGGAAGATTCAACAATTCTCTTGCAGCTATCTCATTTAGAAAGGCCATGGTGGTATTTCAGTTTAGTATTTCAATTATATTGATTGTTGCATCAGTGGTCATTGCTAATCAAATGAACTATATGCGGAAAAAGGATCTGGGTTTTGAAAAGGATCAGCAGGTCATTATTCCATTGCGAACAGCTACAGCAAAAAATAATTACCAGACATTTAAAAATGATATAACGGGATCGGGAACCATTGCTTCTATAGGAAGCGGAAATGCTTATCCGGGAATTTTTCATCCACAGGATTGGTTGATGTATAAGGAAGGGCAGAATATGAGCAACTCTAAAGATGTTTTTATCAATACAGTAGATGAAAGCTTTTTGCAAACCGTTGGTGTTCGCCTTCTTGCAGGAAGATTGTTTTCGAATCAATTTCCTTCAGATACGCTGCACAGTTTTGTAGTGAACGAAGAACTGTTAAAGCAGTTTGGATTTTCTTCCCCGCAAGATGCAATAGGGAAATGGGTGGCTTTTGATTGGAATGGGACTCAAAATCGTTTCACTGTTGTTGGTGTTGTTAAGAATTTTCATTTTAGGGATTTGCATGAAACCATTGCGCCATTTGCATTTCGTTTTTACAACCAGGCTGATGCCGGTTATAATTATATGATCGCTCATGTTCAGGGGGGCAATATTAAGCCGGCGCTTTCTGCTTTACAGACAACATGGAAAAAAATAAATCCCAATGAACCTTTCGAATACAGTTTTCTTGACCAGGATTTTCAAAAAAATTATGAGGCAGATAGCCGTCGTGCAAGTTTGATCAATTACTTCACTGTTATTGCTATCATCATTTCTTGTCTTGGCCTTTTTGGATTAGCAACATTTACCGCCGAACAACGCACTAAAGAAATCGGCATTCGAAAAGTTTTGGGAGCAAGCGTGTATGGACTTGTTGGTTTGCTTTCAAAAGATTTTATGAAGCTGGTTTTAATGGCAGTAGTTATTGCTTGTCCTATTGCGTGGAATTTTATGAATAAATGGCTGCAAAATTTTGCTTACAAAACCAGTATTAGCTGGCAGGTATTTGCATTGACGACATTGATAGCAGTAGTGATTGCTTTCGCCACAATAAGTTTCCGGGCAATTAAGGCTGCCATTTCCAATC
>JAGIAB010000365.1:0-2037 GCA_017745135.1 Flavisolibacter sp. | reverse complement strand
TCCAATCCTGTAAAAAGTTTGCGAACAGAATAAACCATTTTTATGATCAAGCATTTTTTAGCTATAACATGGAGAAATCTTGTAAAAAACAAGGTGTATTCATCTATCAATATTTTTGGATTAGCCATAGGACTTACGAGCTTTATTGTTATCCTTCTTTACCTCAATTATGAGTTGAGTTATGATACCTGGGATGCTTCGCTAAAAAAAGTTTATAGAATATCCGAACGTACAGATGAAGATATACTGGAAGTAACACCAGCGCCGCTGGCCAATTTTTTACAATCAAATTCTTCGCAGATCGAAGCGGCAACTTCAATACAACCCTCCGGTAACTATGAGTATTTGATAACAGCCGGTGATAAGAAAATATATCAAAAAGATGTTGTGATAGCGGATTCAATGTTTTTCAAAGTTTTTCCTTACAAAATCGTTAATGGAAATGTTGCCGCTGTTTTGAACAAACCAAATGCCGTTGTAATAAGCGCGGAGTTGAGTAAAAAATTATTTGGTAATGAAAACCCTGTTGGCAAAACAATTAAGCTGAGCAATGTGTTTGAAAATGAAATCACGGGAGTGATGGAGTTGCCAAACACACCGTCTCATTTGGGTGTTCAATGTGTCTATCGCAGTCCTTATGAAAAACGGGGCATGTTTTGGGACAACCACTCTTTTCAAACCTATGTAAAGACAAAGAGGCCTATGTCTGTGGAGGAACTGGAAAGGAATATCAACGGGATTTATTACAAGGAACGGTTGAAAAAGAATGATCAATCGCTGGAAAATTTTAGAAAAGCAGGTCGCCAGGCAGGACTGTTTGCAGATGCGATGCAGAGAATTCACAACTTTCCAAAATATGGTAACAGCAACTTTGCAACAGTTTCTGTTTTACTTGTGCTGGCAATTTTATTGTTGGTTGCAGGAGCTATCAATTTCAGCAATCTTTCTATTGCAGCTTCTATTCGCAGAGCAAAAGAAGTAGGTGTAAGAAAAGTTTTGGGATCGGGCCGCAAGCAATTGCTTTTGCAGTTCATGAGCGAAATTGGTCTGCAATGTTTCATTAGTCTGTGCATGGCTATATTTTTAGTGACCTCCGTTTTGCCTTATTTCAATAAGCTATTTGACATCAACCTGTCTTTTTTTCAATCAGGTAATGCTTTGTTCATCTCTTTTCAAATTGCAATGTGCCTCCTTGTTGTGATTATTCTTTCAGGAATATATCCCTCTGTTTTTTTGTCCTGGTCCAACACCACTAAAGTTTTAAAAGGCGATTATTCAAGAGGGAGAAAAGGGTCCCGGTTTCGTAATGCATTAATTGTAGTGCAGTTCACTGTTTCTGCTTTTTTTATTATCGGCACATTAGTAATAAAAAAGCAAATGCATTTCATGGAAACGAAGAGCAAGGGATTTTCCGGCGAACAGGTAATGCGGATAAATGCAACACAGAAAACCAGGGATAAAGAATTTGATGTGATGAGAAACACCTTGCTTTCTATTCCGGGTGTCCAATATGTATCTAAAACAACTACAGTACCTGGTGATCCCAAAACAGATACTTCAACAATTGCCTTTAAACATGCCGGCAAAGAATACCGCATGAATTCAGTGAAAATAAGTACTGATTATTTCAAAACGCTCAACGTTGCATTAAAGAATGGAAGGTTGTTTGATGACCGTTATCCCGATCAAAATACACGCAGTGCAATCATTAATGACGCCGCTGCAAAAAAGTTGAGCCTGCAGAATCCCGTTGGCGCTGTGATCAATTTTCCTTATTGCGATAGTGTGCCTGTGGAAATCATAGGCGTAGTGAACGATTTCAATGTAGCAGGATTTGAAAACACAGTACTGCCGGTAGTATTTACAATTGGTAATAAAGCCTGCAGGTTTCAATCGGGAGGTGCAGTGCTTGTTAAGCTGAATAGCAATTATATTCAACAATCGGTTGCTGCCATTGAGCAAGACTGGAAAAAAATTGAACCGGATTTTCCGATCCGTTATTCCTTTCTTAATGATAATTTTCAAAAACTTTTTATC
>JAGIAB010000364.1 GCA_017745135.1 Flavisolibacter sp. | reverse complement strand
TTATGGTATATCCGATTCAGCACATGGAAAGGCCAGCGCATGTACCTCGAAGATTTTTACGTAACAGATGAAATGCGGGGAAAGGGCATCGGAAAATTGTTGTTCGATCAACTAATCAAAGAAGCTCAAAGGAAAAAATTTCACGGCATTATGTGGCAGGTATTGGAATGGAATGAACCTGCAATCAATTTCTATAAAAAATACGATGCTGCATTTGATGGTGAGTGGATCAATTGTGGAATTACGTTTTAAAAAAGAGGCTGCCATTAGCAGCCTCTTTTTTAAAATCAAGTTCTTCTTATTTATAATAATCTTTCATCTTGATCAGCGCATGAATAAATCCAGGCAACCAGAATAAAAGCGTTAGCAAAAGATTTACCCACCAATTGTTTCCTCTCCAGTTATCCATAACTCCCATACCTATCCACGCTAACCCAAAAATTGCTAACACAATATAAAGCCCTTTAGAGATAGCGGGACTGTCTGCTTTGGCCATAGCCTTAGCAAATTTTTTGCTATTTATTGTTCCATCATAGTTAATGGAGTTTCTCACTTGTTTTTGAAAGAGTTTAAATCCAAGTTTATGAGCTAAGCTCATTTTATTTCCGGTTAATGATTCAAAATCTTTTACTTTAATATGCGACATGTCCATTAGAGAAATCTTCTCTCCGGCTTTACCAATTGGCAACAAAATTTGGTTCGCGTTAGGAGCCGGTTTTTCCGGAAGTACAATAAGTGAAGTTCCTGCTGCAAATGATGAAATGAAAAAAGAAAAAGCAAGTCCGAGAGTAACAATTCTTTTCATAACAAGTAGTTTAATGGTTTAAGGAATTTAAATATAGGAAAAATAACCACGCCAAAATGTTATGAGGAAAAGTTATTAGAATTGTAATCCATGAAGCTCATCAGCTGATTGATTCCGCACTCACTTCTTTATTGATCTTTACAATCAGCCCCTGTAAAACCTTTCCGGGGCCGCATTCCGTAAACTTCGTTGCACCATCAGCAATCATTGCCTGTACACATTGTGTCCATTTCACAGCACCGGTGAGTTGATCAATCAGGTTTTGCTTGATCTCGTCTTTATCAATAACCCCTTTTGCCGCTACGTTTTGGTATACCGGGCAAGCAGGTGTATGAAAATTGGTGGAATCGATTGCTTTTTTTAATTCCTGCCGTGCAGGTTCCATCAATGGAGAATGAAAGGCTCCGCCAACCGGAAGCAGCAAGGCTCTTTTAGCCCCTGCTGCTTTTAATTTCTCGCACGCAATTTCAACACCTTTAACACTGCCCGAAATCACTAACTGACCCGGACAATTATAATTAGCAGGGACAACAACTTCTCCTGTTTCTGTCGATACTTCTTTACAGATCTCTTCTACTTTTTCATCGGCTAATCCAAGTACTGCAGCCATTGTTGACGGGGCTTGCTCGCAGGCCTTTTGCATAGCCTGTGCACGAAGGCTTACCAATTCCAGCCCTTTATCAAAACTTAAAGTGCCGTTGGCAACCAGTGCAGAAAATTCGCCAAGAGAATGACCTGCCACCATATCAGGCCTGGCATTCTCAATAGTTTTATACGCAATAATTGAATGAAGGAAGATAGCGGGTTGTGTAATTTTTGTTTGCTTCAGGTCTTCTTCTGTTCCGGTAAACATCACATCTGAAATACGAAATCCCAAAATTTCGTTTGCCTGCTCAAATATTTTTTTTGCAAAAGAACTGTTGTCGTAATGTGTTTTTCCCATTCCCGGAAATTGTGCCCCTTGCCCGGGAAATACAAATGCATGTTTCATCTGTTTATTTTTAGTTTATCCCGCCGTTGGCGGATGATATTTTGGTCAGATGGAACGCCTTTTGAACATCTGCCGGTGTAAGCATTTAAATGGGCGTTTCATAATTCCAATTGAACGCCAAATGTAAGGTACTTGGAGAATTTAAATTTGACGACTATCAGTTTTAGTTACTGCATTTCAGCTCAATCTTGCAGCAATCAATTTTAAAAATTCGTTGCGGGTTACATGATTATTTAAAAACTCGCCGTCAAAGGCGGATGTAGTTGTTACGGAATTTTGTTTTTGAACGCCTCTCATCATCATGCATAAATGCTTGGCTTCAATCACTACCGCTACACCCATAGGATTCAGGCTCTCTTTTATTGCCTGCAATATCTGGGTGGTCATGCGTTCCTGCACCTGTAATCGACGTGAAAAAACGTCTACTACTCTTGCCAGTTTGCTTAATCCTGTTATGTATCCATTGGGGATATAAGCAATATGCGCTTTCCCGAAAAATGGCAACATGTGATGTTCGCACATCGAATAAAGTTCTATGTCTTTTACGATGACCATTTCGCTCACGTCTTCCTTAAACCTTGCACTGTTTAAAAGAGCAACAGCATCCTGCCTGTAACCTTGTGTCATGAATTGCATAGCCTTGGCCACCCGGTGAGGTGTTTTAATCAGGCCTTCCCGCTTAACATCTTCTCCCAATAATTCAATCACATCGTGATAATGCTTTTCCAGCCCTTCAGTTATGTCTTTATCAAAATCCTCTTTTTTACGATAACCCATTTGTATTTACAATTTTAATTTAATTAAGCAGGGTACTCTACAAAATTGCGTGGCGTTTCAAATAAGCGAACAAACAATTCAAACGATGGTTTGATATGCGGTCGCAAAAGATCGTAGATCACCACTGCAATATTTTCGGCAGTAGGATTTAGTTGTTTAAATTCTTCTGTGTCGACATTCAAATTCTTATGATCGAATCTTTCAATTACTTTATCGTTTACAAGGTCCGAAAGCTCTTTCAGGTCCATAACAAAGCCGGTCACCGGGTCAATCTCGCCAATCACTTTTATTTCCAGTTCGTAATTATGTCCATGGTAGTGAGGCAAACTGCATTTGCCGAATGTAGCCATGTTCTGTTCATCGCTCCAGTTCTCATTATACAAACGATGGGCAGCATTAAAATGTTCGCGGCGGATGACGGCTACTTTTTTGTTCATAGTTGAATTTACAAAACTAATTGTTGTTGTTTGAATAGAACAGCAATCAGGCATTATTGAGTAGTTAAATGATAATAAGGTTACATTCCATTATATTCTTTCATCTGCTTTAATTTTGAGAAATGCAATTGCTTCTTTGCGCCTCCACCGAGTTCGAGATCAAACCTACCATTGAATTTATACAGCAGGAAAATATTCGCGAGATAGAAATCCTGATTACAGGAGTGGGGATGATGGCAACAACGTATTCGCTGACAAAAAGTGTCCTGGGTAAAAGACCAGATTTCATCTTACAGGCCGGCGTTGCAGGATGTTTGGATGAAAATTTGCCATTAACAAAGATTGTGATCGTAGAAAGTGAAAACGTGGGCGATTTGGGTGCAGAAGAAAATGGAACTTTCAACACTTTATTTGATTTAAAACTTCTTGACAGGAATTTTCTTCCCTGGAAAAATGGGAAGCTTTCTAATTCCATTGAAACGCTCAAATCAACTGGTCTGACAATTGTTGATGGAGTAACCGTTAATGAAATCAGCACCAATAAAGACAGGATTGCTTATTACCGGGAGCAACTCAATGCATCGGTAGAATCCATGGAAGGCGCCGCCTTGCATTATGTAGCTCTGCAGGAAAAAATTCCTTTTTTGCAAATGCGCTCCTTATCGAAC
>JAGIAB010000363.1 GCA_017745135.1 Flavisolibacter sp. | reverse complement strand
AACTATCAGTCCTGATGGGAAATATTGTAGCTATGTCATTAATGGGTCACAAGATTACACGATAATTCAAACTACAAAAGGGGAGTGGAAATATAAACTGGCAGGGAATTGCACTGGTTTTTTTTCGGGAGATAACCAGTATTATATCTACCAGGCTAATGATAGTCTCTGTTATTTGTCCCTGAAAGAGAAAACGACTAGAGTGATGCCTGGGATAGTTACATATAAATTACCCTTAAATAATAGTTGCGGTGAATGGGTAGCTATTGAATTAAAGGATAAAAATTTGCTGTTAAGCAACCTGATTACTGGAGAGGAACGCAGGTTTTATAATGTCAGTAAATATAGTTTTATGGGTGGCTGGTTCAGTTGTCAATTGAATAATGCAGCGAATGAGTTAATTGTAGTACAACTGTCAACAGCCAAAGTCCGAAAGTACGGACACGTTAGTGCTCATAGTTTTGATAATAGTTGGCGTGTTATGGTTTTACAAACAGAGCACGTTGGGATAAAAGAATTGCAATGGGTAAATCTTCGCAGTGGAAAAATTACCACCGTATGGAAAGTCAATGCAGGGAATAGCAGTAGTATCAATGGCTATTCTGTGGATCAATCAGCAAAGCAACTAGCTTTTATCGTTCAGTCTATATCACAGGGAAAAATCAATAAGTTAATCTGGTATTATAAAGAAGGAATGGCCAAAGCGGTACCGAAGGTTCTTCGTGACACTCCTAGCACCAAAGAAGAATTAGAAGTAACTGATGCAACTTTTAGCAATAATGGCCGATATATTATTGTTTCAATGCAGGAAACGGTGACAGACCTTCATACACCTAATAAAGACGCGGTACAGGTGGATGTGTGGAATTACAAGGATACTTTTTTGATGTCGGCGCAGGTGGCGGCAACCGCTCCAGGACTAACTACGTGGTTGGCGGCGAAAGCATACAGATTTTCAATGCTTGCCGAAAAAGGAGAAACATTAACCTATCTATCAGGGGCATATGAAGAATTATTTGAAACGAATGGAGAATATGCCGTTTTACAAAGGCAGGTAATGACAGACCGTTTCTGGGAAGATTATTGGGTCAAGCCAAAGTACCATATTGTATCATTAAAGAATGGTAAACGAATATTCCTTAAAGAAGGAATTCTACCGTCGCAATTTTCGCCAGACAAGACATGGCTATTGTGTTATGACAGTAAAATAGGCCAGTACTTAAAATATGATGTTAGCACAGGAAAGTACTCGGACCTGTCAAGTGGGGCTGGGGTATTTTTTGGTGAAGAGGATGAGTTTAATGGAACCGGACGTCAGCGGGAATCGCCAAGGGGTTTTATCGGCTGGATAAAAGAAAGTAATTATTTCCTTGTGTACGATCATTATGACATTTGGCAGTTAGATGGGATTGGCAAAAAACCTGCAAAAAACCTTACTTGTGGCCGTAGGAATAAAGTTCGTTTTGAGATTACTGAAAGCGATTTGGATAGAAAAGTATTTTACAATCCTCTTGCGCAGCTTGTGTTGACCGCTGTGAATATGGAAAATAAGGATAATGGTTTTTATGCTTTAACACTAGGTGGTCATGGGGGCATTAAAAAGCTATACATGGGCCCTTATGTATTATACTTGGGAGGACTTAAATATGGTCAGAATTTTTGGGGCCGATATTCCGCTGGACGCATTCCACTAAAGGCTCGTGATGCAGATATATGGCTATTGATTCGCCAGTCTGCAACCGAAGCACCCAACTACTTCATTGCGCGTGGGCTTAAAGATTTAAAAGCGCTAACAACTTTACAACCTTATGAGAAATACAACTGGTTGCGAGCCGAACTGATCAATTTTAATCAACAGGATACCAGTCATTGCAAAGGAATACTTTATAAACCGGAGAATTTTGATTCAACCAAAAAGTATCCAGTAATTATTCACTACTATGACCAATTTTCCTTATGCCTCAATCAATATCCTTTAGCGGATTATACTGCTAGTGGATACATCAATATTCCTTGGTTTGTAAGTCGTGGCTATTTAGTGTTTCTGCCTGATATTTATTTTAACAAAAATTCTTTCGGAGCGGCTGCACTGAATGCTGTTGAAGGAGGTGCCACATGGCTATCACAACAATCATATGTTGATAGTACAAAAATGGGCATTGCTGGGCATAGCATGGGAGGAGGGCACACAAATTATATCCTCACGCATAGTAATAGGTTTGCTGCGGTGTTTGAAGGGGCGGGCGTTAGCAACTGGGTCAGTTCGGCATTTCAAATAGACAGGGGAGAGGCAATGAGCCGCCTTATGGGATATAGGAATATGTTTAAAGGCGGGTATCCTTGGGTTAACAGTGAGAATTGTATGGACAATCCTATTCTTCATGTAGACAAAGTAAGCAGTCCGTTATTAATATTCCATTGTAAAGCTGATGCGGCCGTTCCTTTTGAGCAAGCAGTGGAATTATTTATCTCAATGAGACGCATGGGAAAAAAAGCGTGGCTATTGCAATACGATCAGGGGTATCATTCAACTCAAAATCTAAGGGATAGCAGGGATTTGACTATTCGTGTAACGCAATTTTTTGATCATTACTTAAAAGGAGCACTTGCGCCTCTCTGGATGACAACCGGTATTAGAGCACAACTTAAGGGTATTGCAACTGGCTATGAGTTTGATGAATCCGGAACAAAACCATAAATCCAAATATTCAATACAAATCGCTTAATAAACCAAAGCTACAAACATGAAATACATTAATCAACTAGCGGTACTATTATTTTTAATTATCGTTTTGCCTTCCTGTAAAAAAGACGAGCATACAGATGTGCCGTTAGCAACCATGAGAATTGCCAATATAGTTACAGGCGGCACTGTTGCCAAATTAGCTGGTGTAAGTACAACTAATATTAATAATAATGGTAGCGCGTACTTTGGTATGTTCGCTGGTAATCCGGATATCTATGTGTATCCTATTGATGATTCACTTCATCCTTATTATCATGCCAATAAAAGTGTAGAGATGAAAGAAAATGAATATTTCACTCTTTTCATTTGCGGCACCCCGGATACACCAGAAAGTGTTTTGGTTAAGGAGAATTATACTTTCCATTCCGACAGCGTAGGAGGAATAAGATTTATTAATCTTTCACCCAATAGCACGCCGGTGAATGTTACCTTATCAACAAATGCATCCGTAAATGAATTTGAAAATATCGCTTATAAGGGAATCACTGATTTTAAATTATATCCCGCAACAAGTGCTATCACTTCATATGTTTTTGAGGTAAGGGCTGCAGACAATCCTGCTGTTATTCTTGCATCTTTTACAATAAATACTGAAAGCGTATTCCGGTTTTTAAACGCAACACTTGTGTTCAGGGGATTGGTTGGTGGTAGTCCAGCCCCTGGTATTTCGAGAATAGTGCATTTATAAATAAATACTAAGTGTCTGCAACATTATACTATAATTAAATACTATGAACAAAACAAACCTTATCAAAAACGAACGATTATTAACCTTCTTCAACGAAAACAACAACTGCATTCTGAATAAAAATGATATCGAACTCAAACTTCGGTTGCCGGGAAGGATAATTATGAGTTACAAATTACAAACCGAGCAGAAAGAAAAATATTCCATCGTATTGCAATCGGAATATAAGGTGCTTAGGAATTTCACTGTTACCCATCAGATACATTCTCCTGAAGAC
>JAGIAB010000362.1 GCA_017745135.1 Flavisolibacter sp. | reverse complement strand
ATGAAGAAATTTATAAATCATGGGAACCCGGCTTGAGCAACTATAAAAAAATGAGAAAGAAATATTTGATCTATCCATAATTATTTTTTGAATACACCCATTTTAAGCCAACGAAATTTATGCAGCAGCGGAATCTTTCAAATTCTTCATTTCTTTTTCTTCCAGGTGATTGTCTATGCTGTTTCCAAACTGGTTAATTACATGCTGTGTAAGTGGATGATGCGTTTTCCATACTCCTCTTTCTTTCCAGAAAGCTAACTGGCAGGGAACACAATTGCCCAGATAGGCTTGTATTAGTATTGCCTTGAATTTTCTGCCGGTTTGAAATACGCGGTAATCGGCTGCGAGGTTGTTGATGATTAAAGTAGTAATGAACGCATTCATAAAGGGTAGATTAATGATTCGAAACTAATAAGAGTTTGGGAGGAGTGCAAGTAGTTTTTCTATGGAGCACCGTAATTTCCGAAGGCCTCGTTTTGGGGATTTGTATGATGAGAGATTCTTAAATAAACCCTTTTGAAGACCAGGTGGTTGTATGCGGTATAAACTAAATGATTCCTAACTTACAGTATCAAACTACTGGCTATGAAAAAGACAATCACACCCCAATTGCTATGCATGTTGTTTGCATTGGCACTCTCATTCGCCGTTAGCGGACAGTCTCTGAGTTCAGCCGACATCCAGGCACAAATGGTAAAAGATTGGGAAAGAGGAAAAGCATACACCATTGAATATCTGAATACGATGCCTGCCGATAAGTATGGCTTTAAGGCTGTGGATAGTCTCAGGAGTTTTGCTCAACAAATGTTGCACCTGGCAAGCGGTAATGTGTTTCTCATGATGAATGCAACAGGCAAACCACCGTTGTCCTGGCTGCAATCAGATATTGAGCACAGCGTCTCAGCACAAAACAGAGATTCTGTTATGTATTATGTTATTGCCAGCTACGACTATTGCATTGATGCCGTAAAAAATCTTGACCCGGCTAAATGGGGCGAGAAAACAAAAATGTTCAACACCTATGAAGAAACAAGATTTGCCCTGATGAATAAAACCTTTGAACACCAGGGCCATCACCGGGGGCAAACAACTATTTACATACGGCTGCTGGGAATAAGACCTCCTCAGGAAAAACTGTTCTGATTGATCTTGTTTGAATCTTTACTTTCATCAACGTGAAAGCAAATCTCTTTGCCCTACCTGAACAGTAATTACATTTGTTCTTTTCGCTCACCTTTCATTTAAAGCATATCGTCCTTATCAAAAACCCTTAATTTGTACCTCCTTACTTATGAACGAAACCCGTTACGAACCCACTATCGACAGGCAATTGTTTGAGGAAGTATATGGCGCACAACCACAGGCCATCACCTGGATGACGCCTGTCTGGAACAGTGATCATTCTGCCATAATTGATTTTGAATACGTATTCAGCAATGAAAAAGGACTGGAATACCTGAACCTCACTTCAGAACAGCATAATGGTTTACGCGTTTCTAACTCGCCTACACTTACTGATGAATTCCGAAAATCTGTTCTTGCAGAAATGATTGAGGTATATACCAGTGGTAAAGAATCAAGAACAAATATCTATAATGCTGCTTTGAACAAGTATGCCCGCGTGATGCGTACCCGCCTCCGCAATGGAGTGCTTATTGTGATTGAAGATCGCACCGAAGAGAACCGAATCATCAAACAACTTGAAGAAAAGACCAGGGAACTTCAGGAACAGAAAACCTTACTGGACAATATTTTATTGAACTCCTCCAATGGTATTTCGGTAAGTCAGGCGCTCCGCGATGAAAACGGTAAAGTAATTGATTCACTGACCATACTTGCCAACGATGCCGCCGTACGATTCATTGGACTTCCAAGAGAAATTTACCTCACCAAAAAAGCAACAGAAATCGAGCCCGGGTTCATGACTTCGCCTTATGCCAGGGCTTGTGTGCACACATTGGAAACCGGTGAGCCTTTTGTTATGCAGTACTTTATGCAATCCACAAAAAGATGGCTGGAACTTACCGTATCTAAACTCGATTGCAATCATTTGATACATATTTTTACCGACGTCACTCCCATTAAAGAAGCACAACTAAAGTTGGAGCAATCGGTGGAAGAACTCAAACGTTCGAACAAGGCCCTGGAAGAATTTGCCTATGCCGCTTCGCATGATCTGCAGGACCCGTTACGAAAGATTGAAACGTTTTCGAGCCGTTTGAAAGATGAATTGGAGCAACAGCTCAGCGAAACACAACATCGGTTATTTGACCGCATTGCCAATGCCACCAAACGAATGACCAACCTTATTGAAGACCTGTTGGCTTATTCCGAGGCAGGTGCTTCTCAAGCCAGTTTCAAACAAACAGATCTCAATGAAATTGCAGATAGCGTTTTGCAGGATCTGGAAACAGTGATAAACGAAACCAACGCATACATTGAAAAAGATCCGCTTCCGCAAATAGAAGCCGATGAAAGGCAGTTGCGCCAGTTATTTCAAAATTTGGTTTCGAATGCGATTAAATACCGGAAGCCCGCAACAACACCGGAGATCACCATACGTCATAAAGAGGTCGGGCCAGGCGATGCTATTTTGAATGCTTTTGAAGAAGCACCTGCGGCAGCCTATCATTTAATTGAATTTGGCGACAACGGGATTGGTTTTGATCAGCAGCAGGCTAATAAAATTTTCAACGTGTTTTACCGCCTTCACGGCAAATCGGAATATGAAGGCACCGGCATTGGTTTAGCCATCGTAAAAAAAGTGGTGGAAAACCATCACGGTTTTATTGTAGCCCAAAGCGAACCCGGAAAAGGAAGTTGGTTCAGGATTCTTTTTCCTTTTCAATCCTTATCTCAATGATCTCAATACCGTTGAGGCAAGACTGCTTATTTATGAATGTATTGCCTTCTTAGATCATCAATGACATCAATACCTTTTGGTTCCAGCGAATCAGCAGGAATGAGGATGAGATGACTGATATCATCCCTTTCATTAAAATGCTGTATAGCATGGGCAGATGAGTCATTGTAAATATCACGGATGTTGTGCTGCCAGTGATTATCTTCCCAGCGGGTATTGCTCAGGCATACAATAGCTTGCCCTGATAAGCTGCTGTTGCTGTTTTTATCATACATCTTTCCATAGTATTCCCTGCCACTCTTGCCTACAAGTGAAATATTTCTTTCAGAATTGTTCATAGTTACAATTGTTACTTGTATACATCAAATGTAAACATCGTGCCCGTTTTCTTTTGTCGCATCACAAGAAAACAAGGACGGATGCATCCAGTGCAAGCCGTCCCGGCAATCGTTTATTCAGTAGCCTTTGTTTTCAAAAGAAGCAATTGCCCTAAATGGCTCGCCAGGTGATTAGTCCTGTTGACGATGATATTAAGCTTATTGCGATGGGGTTCTTTTGCAAAATCAGTCTCGCTTACGGCATTGTGTCTTTGAAACCATTCGGTAATGGATAGCTTCGAAAATTTTTCTGATAAAATATTATTGGTTTCTTTCCAGTAATTGCGAAGGTCTTCGGCAGTTGGAAGGTCGCTTACTGTTTTGTCGGCACTTTCCACAAAGGTTTTATAAAGGTTGGGATAGCGCTGATCACCTAATCCCAAAAGTGGTAGCATCCTGTCGTGTACTGCGGTTAAATGGCCTAAGAGGTAAACGCCCCTGTTTTTTCCCGGTGCTATTTCTCTGAACAATTG
>JAGIAB010000361.1 GCA_017745135.1 Flavisolibacter sp. | reverse complement strand
AATAAGGTTGTAATACAACCAGGTTTGTATTCGAAAATCGAGAAAGATATTAATGCAAGCCACATAAACAATGAGCTTTTTATTGATGCAGTGGATTATGTATTCTTTGGTGAAGTATATCTTGAATATTTTTTGCCAAAGAACAACAAGGCCATAAAGACGGTCGAGAATTACCTGTCCCTCAAAAATATGATCGAAAAACAATTTGACGGAAAGCTGGAAGAGTTTTGGAAATCATTATTGGTGCGCAGCCAATACTTTAATAAGCCCGCTGTTTATATTGCCAGGGAGGATAGTGTTACAAATGTTATCCTCGCGTCCATTAAGGATAGCGCTGCAAGACATAGCCTCGCAAGATTTGTTTTTAACCACGCTAATCGCAATGAAGATGCTGTGAAGAAACTTAAGATCGTTGATTTGAATAACAATGTAAAAACCATTGGGCAGGTTATTGATGAAGACGCCGGTGTGGTTAAGGTCATTGATTTCTGGGCAAGTTGGTGCGTGCCGTGCATTAAGGAAGGAAAAAAACTGGAAGAGTTGAAAGACAAACTGGGAAACGTGAAGGTGATTAAAATATCTGTAGATGAAGAAGAAAAGGACTGGAGACAAGCCGTAGAAAAACACGGGTATTCAGCTCAAAGACAATATTTGATTCCTAACAAAGAAGTAGAAAAGCTGACTCCACTGATTGATCTCTCAGGCATACCTCGTTTTTTAATCGTTACAAAAAATGGAAGGATTGCTTTTTTCCAGGGATTTGCGCCAAGTGCCACTGCCGAATTTTTGCAACAAATCGAATATGCAGTGTCGATGGAAACCAGCACAACTAATGAAAACAGTAAGGGTCTTCCGCCGCCGCCGTGGAAATGAGTGTTGCAAAATTCAAAACGCTGCCTTTCTCGACAAGTCTACCGCTGATACGTTCACAAATACTATTCAACTTTATCTAAATTTAAGCGGAATACACATTGCGTTAACCGTAACACACAACTATGTAAAACAAAACATCCACCAGTAATAAAAATAAATAAGGATAGAATGCCAATTGCCAACTGCTATATCAACCGAATAAGTGTTTCCATCGAACAACTGGAAGCATTGACAAAAGAATGGGCCGATAGTATTGAAGTTGGTCTGAAAGATATTTGTCTTTCGTTTATAGACGTTTCTTTCCAGACAGGGCAGAATTACAAAGTGATGGTGAATTTATTTCTGCCTACTCTTTGGGATAAAACCAGCATAGAAAAAATTCAACTTAGTCTAGACAAGGTGCTCAAACAAAACCTGAACCTGGAAGATGAAGATGTTTTTATTATAACCACTACAATTCCATCAGGAGGAGTAACTGAAAATGGACGGATTATAAAATGGTGAAATAAAGGAACAGCCATCTATGCTTATATTAAACCAAACATCCGGTGCAGATAAGACCTTGATTGCGAACGAACTTGTCAAATAATGGAAATAGCAGACTATCAACACAGGTTGAAAGTTGTTTAGCGGTTTATTTGAACAAAGAAGTATTGAATGGGATGGATGATTGATGATTGATGATTGATAGAATGCACAATATTTATTGCCCAGTGGGTTTTTGATGAAAACCAATGTTTTGGAAATTTTGCGGTTGGGTGGAATTGCGTATATCTTAGTGTTGTAGGCAATATTAATCTAACCTAACTATGAAATTGAAAATTGGCTTATTGACTCTTACTTTGATTTTCGTTGGTGCTGTATCGGGGCAAGAGACGAAACCATTCTCAAAGGAGTGTAGCATAACCTCTGGCTATGGTTATGCGAACGGCGTAACAAGTTCCAAAAGTGGCTCAAGCCTTTTTATACAAATGAGCTATCAGCTTTCCCAGCAATTCTCTTTAGCGACAGAATTTGAAAATTTGATTTATAAAGCGCCAGGCTATTATCCAGACCTTCCCATTAGTCCAAACGTTCAGAACCTTTTTGACGACTATTTTTCACTGCTGATTAAGTACCATTTGCCATTCAATGCAAAACTCCATGCTTCACTTGCAACTGGTTGGACATTTTACACAAGACAAAACGAATACTACGACTTTTACAGGGATGCCACGTCACAAAGCATTTCATACAGAATTACTTCGTTTAGTGATTTCGGCATTCCGTTTTTAGTGGAGACAAATTATCCTTTGTGGAAAAACTTGGGTGCAGGAATTCGTGTTAAATACAACCTCAACCCAAAACAAGGCAGTACATATTCCGCTGGTATCGGCTTTTCACTAAAGTTGTAAGACCAATACTGCCTACAACAGGGGTATTTATGCAAAGGGCGACGGAATAAAATCTCATCGTCACTTCTTTTATCAGCATCAATTTCGGCTCGACGAACAAAGCCAAGCGAATTGCCAAACATCATCTTTTGTGCTATTTTCATCATCGGTTCAGAGCAGACGGAACACAGAATACCCCGCCTGCATAAATACCTGTCCGTTGGCTGTCACCTAAAGAACAACCTTCAATACAAAACATAAATTGGCAAAAAAGCGAAAAACATTCAAGCGACTTGTTTGGGCACTACTCATTGCTTTTCTCCTAATGAATATTGTTGCCTTTTTTCATTCATACAAGTTCACTCATTTTACAGAGAGCAAAATTGAAAAGACGCAAAAACCTGAGAAGCTCACTTTCGTTGGAAAAGTGAATGCTTTATTGTTGGGTGTAAACAATCCAAGACCAGTAAACAAAGTCAAGCCGACAAAACATTATGAACGCGTCGAACTTCAAAGCAATAAAAGAATTGAGTGTTGGTATCTAAAAAGGACCAATTCAGCAAGTAATGACTCGGTTAAAGGGACAATCATTATTTGCCACGGTTATGGTGGGGAGAAGTCATCCATGCTTGATAAAGCAGCCATTTTTGATAGTTTGGGGTACGACACCTTCCTGATTGACTTTATGGGAAGTGGGGGTTCTGAAGGTAACACAACAACCATCGGATATAAGGAAGCAGAGGAGGTTAAAACCGCCTACGAGTATCTTAAAAGCAAGGGAGTAAATAATATTTACCTTTTTGGAACCTCAATGTGTGCCGTGGCGATTTTGAAAGCGATGAATGATTATGGCCTGAAGCCTAATGGGATTATACTCGAATGTCCATTTGGAAGCATGTATCAAACCGTTGCCGCAAGGTTTAGAAATATGCAGGTTCCTGCGTTTCCAATGGCAGGACTTTTAGTTTTTTGGGGTGGAGTACAAAATGGTTTTTGGGCATTTGCACACAATCCTGTTGATTATGCAAAGAAAATTTCCTGTCCGACTTTGTTATTATATGGTGAGCAAGACAAGAATGTGAGCAGACAGGAGATTGATGCTATTTACAGCAACCTATCAGGGCAAAAGACTTTGAAAACGTATGAGCTTGCAGGACACGAAAATTATTTGATAAAATATCGATCTCAATGGACAGAAGATATAGCAGACTTCATAACAAAAAAGTAGAAAGGGCGAATAGCTGCCTTTCCCGACGACTCTGGCAGTATTTTTTACACCGTTGTCGACCTTTTTTATAGTTTTTGTGCGATAAGCAATCTTTTCAGCCCTGAATGCCAAAACTTCTTAACCTCTTCAGCATTTATACTCATCAAGTCATCAAAACTGCTATTTTTTCACTTTCTAGTGCCGTGGCATACAATTCGCCTACCTTTGCGCACCTGACAAAAGTCAGCTTACCCAGAAAAA
>JAGIAB010000360.1 GCA_017745135.1 Flavisolibacter sp. | reverse complement strand
AGATCCATACGTCCACGGCCTTGAGTATGTTATGGATACTCGTACATTCAGTCGTGCCTGTGCGGAATTCGTCATCTCTTTAATGCGTAGCATTTCAGCATAAATTTTATACTGCTCTTCTCCCAGTTGTTCGCGGATCATTGCGGCAGGCTCTGATTTTTGCTTGTGCAATAAATTATCCAGCCAGCTTTTTGATTCCGGATATTCTCTCAATCCGTATTTGTCCAGCTTTGCCATTCGTGCAGCACATTCAATAGCATCCTGCAAGCTGCCGATGCGGTCAACCAAACCTAAATGCAAAGCATCTTCACCACTCCACACACGGCCTTGCGCAATGCTGTCAATATAGTTGATATCTTTTTTCCTGCCATCGGCTACTCTTTGTTTGAACTGAAGATAAATCCTGTCCACACTGTTTTGTGTTATTTGCTTCTCTGCATTGTTCATTGGACGATAAATATTGGGACCATCTGCGTAAGGAGCTGTTTTTACTCCATCGAACGTGATGCCTAATTTGTTTTTGAAAAACCCTCCCATGTTTGGTATGATTCCAAACACACCAATGGAACCGGTAATAGTATTAGGACTGGAAAAAATGCTATCCGCTCCGGCGGCAATATAATACCCACCCGAAGCAGCAACATCACCAAAACTTACAATTACAGGCTTTTTATCTTCTTTAGCCATTTGCAACTCGCGCCAGATAATTTCACTGGCTAAGGCACTTCCGCCACCTGAGTTTACACGCAATACAATTGCTTTTACTGAATTATCCATTCTTGCTTTACGAATGATACCTCTGAAACGCTCACCACCTATATTTTCGCTCGTCCCCTGTCCATCTACAATATCGCCTTCTGCATAAATGACTGCAACACGATTTTCCGAATACTTTTTTACGTTCACTCCTTCGTTGTAAGTGTTGATATCGACCACGCTAAGTTTTCCCTTTTTATCAACCCCTACTCTTTGTTTGAGCTCTGATTTTATTTCGTCGTCGTATTTAACGGCATCGATCAGTTTATTGTTCACAGCATCCTGCGGTGTTTGAATGGAAGCATTATTTGCCAATTGATGAAGTGTGGCCGTATCAATTCCTCTGGATTTTGAAGTTTGCACCAGAAAATAATTATAAATATCACCCAGCCATTCAGTAGTCTGCGCTTTGTTTTCAGGCGTCATTTTATTGGTGCGGAAAATTTCAGTAGCGCTTTTATACTTACCGGCGTAAAAAATTTGTGGTTGAATATCGAGCTTATCAAGAAGATCTTTCACAAAAACCAAACTGACTGCAAATCCTTTCCAGTCAAGTTCACCACTTGGATTAAGATAAATTTTATCTGCCACACTGGCTACAAAATAGGAGCCTTGCGTCATCACATCGCCATGAGCAATGATGAATTTTTTAGAAGTTTTAAAATCGAGCAGGGCATTTCTTAGCTCATTGCTTGATGCAAAGCCGTTGGGATTATCATTGGCCCTGATATAAATCCCGGAGATATTATTATCGGTTTTTGCGTAATTGATGAGGCGAATCACATCAAACAAACCAGGAACATCTTTCTCACCAGAAACCACTGCTAAAGGATTGTTTTGTTTTTGTTCATGAAAACCTTCAGAAAGATCAATTACCAAAACTGATTTTGACGGTATTTGAGGTTTATCCTTGGAGGCCAACGCCGTTACAAAAGCAATCGCCAGAAAAAGACATATAAGTGAAAAAATAACCAGTGATAAAAATGAGGCAAAGAAAATTTTAAAAAAACTTCTCATACTATTTCTTTATTCGTTCAAAAATAAAGTTTTATGACACGAATTCTTTGCACGAATTACACGAAATAGGCTTTTGTCAGTTCCAATTCCTTTTTGAAAGTCACATTGATTAATTGAGCAGTCTATTACCTGACCTAAATTCGCAGAACTTTTATGAACGAAGTTTATTTACTGACCGGGGGAAATATAGGAAACCGGTTAGCATATTTATTAAAAGCGAAAGAAGAGATCGAAAAAAGATGCGGAAGTATTTTAAAAGAATCTTCTGTTTACGAAACGGCCGCATGGGGTAAGGAAGACCAGGGAGCTTTTTTGAACCAGGTTCTTAAAATTGAAACTGAGCTACAGTCTGAAGAGGTATTAAAAACCATTCTTGAAATTGAAGAAGACCTTGGAAGAAAAAGGCAATTAAAATACGGACCAAGAATTATTGATATCGATATTTTATTTTTTGATGACGACATCATCAACGAGCATGCTTTAAAAATTCCTCATCCACAAATGCAGAACAGAAGATTTGTTTTGGTTCCATTAAATGAAATTGCTCCTGCTAAAGTCCATCCTATCCTTCACAAAACCATTGCTCAACTTTTGGCAGAATGTCCTGACCCGCTGGCGGTGAATAAATTTAATTGAGGACTTGCAGCAACAATCCTTATTTTGCCGACCTGTTGACAAGCCACTACTGCTGATGAAGTATACGTTTATAACTATTGAAGGAAATATCGGTGCGGGAAAAACAACTCTTGCCCATTTGCTTTCCAAACACTACAATGCCAGGTTGGTATTGGAACAATTTGCCGACAACCCTTTCCTTCCTAAATTTTACGAGAATCCGCAACAGTATGCTTTTCCGCTGGAATTATTCTTCATGGCGGAACGCTTCAAGCAGTTAAAGGAACTCATTCAGCAAAAAGACCTTTTTCAAAATCTTACCATATCGGATTACCTCTTTACGAAGTGCCTGCTGTTTGCAAAAGTTAATTTATCGGAGGATGAATTCAGGTTATACCAGCGATTGTTTGAAATCATGTACCAGCAGCTGATTCAACCTGACATTTTAATTTACCTGCATGCTCCTGTAAATAAGCTCCAGCAGAATATTAAAAAACGTAATCGTCCTTACGAACAAAAAATTCCAAACGAATATCTTTTCAGCATACAGGAAACCTATACGCATTACATTAAGCAGCACAACATCAAAACGCTTTTTGTGGACGCTGCCAACGCCGATTTCTTAAGCAATGAAAAACATTTTAAGGTGATCACTGATGCGCTGGAAAAAGAGTATCCTGAAGGACAACATTATTTAAGCTTGCCTTAATTGACCTTAGTCCTGGCGAAGGTTTGATTATAGTCCTGCACAATCCGGAAGTATTCGTTTCTTAATTCATGACACCATTTTAAAAACAGCGCTGCATCCGGCGAACCTTTTAAATTGTTTCTCTTGACTACATACACCGGCTTATCACTCATGTAATAAATATCAAAATCAAAACGAACGGTACTTCCTTCCCATTGTTTATTGGTTACACGCACCGGTTGATTTCCCAGGAAATAAATAGTGATCTCCGTTGAAGTTGTTTTGTACAAACTCTTTTCAACTATTTTATCTAAGAGCATGGTTTTCGAATCCGTATAAAACTCAGTGTGAACCGTGAGAAAGGCTCCTTTTTGCAATGTATCGTCGAAAATAACCGTATCCTTCTTCTCCATGATATCGGTAGAAAGCCTGCTTTCAATTTTTTGCACAACTTCATTGATATACACTGCCGTAGTTGAATCCTGTGCACAGCCAACTTTTGTCAAAAGAGAAAACGAAATAAATAGCAGAATTCTCATTGTGTTTGCATTTAAAGCCGGATGATCTGTTCATCAAGGATATTGTCGACTTCAATCTGCTGCTATCTTTGCTCACTATAGAAAATTGACCAATGGAATTCCAGAGGATAAGTTTGTCGCCGTTAAATCAT
>JAGIAB010000035.1:13669-14994 GCA_017745135.1 Flavisolibacter sp. | reverse complement strand
GATAGCTATCGGGAGAAGCACCTGATTCTGCCATTAAAGAAATAGTATACCCAGTGAGGTTTTTCCATAATGTTAAATAGAATTACAGGACGTTGCAGTGAGTGACACAACAGACGTTGATAGTAGCAGTACAGTTAAGTACATAAAATTCTCTTCACTAAATCTTCACTTCCAATTCTTCATTTGTCAAAGCAAAATGCAGGTTTTGCAACTGGTGAAGATGGTAAAAATTATTGCTTACCGGCAAGCCGTTTACCACAGCTCTTCCAAAACATTCTTTGTTGTTTTTGATATAGGCCCGTATTTCATTTTTGTTGTTACCGATTACAGGAAGCACCAAGATAAATTCTCTTGCCTCCGGCAAAAGAGGATAATCTTTGTTTTCTGAAAAGCCGGCCTTCTCTAATATCTCCGCTTTTAAAATGACGGGATAAATTTCTTTTCCATTTCCTGTATTCAACAGTTCAAAATGTTGGGCAGTGCATTTTACAGTAACAATGCGGTTGTTGATTTTTTGAAGAATGTAATTTCCTAACCTAAGTTCATTGGCGTTTATCATCATTCAAAAATAGATAGTTCGCATTCATCATTGAAAAAACGCAGAAGCCGAGTGAGTTTTCTCATCTACGGTACAGGTAAAATGTGTTAAGCATAAATTTGTTTTATGAGATACTGGCCCCTCCTGCTTTCAGTCATTGTTTTATTTTCTTGTACCACTACCAAGCAAATAGCTAAGTCGGCAAGAGAAACTGTTTTGAAAGACGAAGCTTTACAAACCGCACATGTGGGCATCAGCATTTATGAACCGGCAACCGGGAAGTACTGGTACAATTACAATGGCGACAACTATTTTGTCCCGGCAAGCAATACCAAATTGCCCACGTGTTATGCGGCGATGAAGTATTTGGGAGATAGTTTGGTGGGATTGAGGTATAAAGTAGCACCATGGACCAATGGAGTTGAAAAAGATACAGCCATTCTGGCTGAACCGACCGGCGACCCAACCTTTTTGCATCCTGATTTTAAATCCCAGAAAGTTTATGAATTGTTGAAAAGCATCCCGTATAAAATAAGGTTTTTGAAACCTTTGTTTGGCCACAACTATTATGGTAAGGGATGGGCCTGGGATGATACCGACCAATCATACATGCCGCAACTAAGTTTTTTCCCGATCTATGGAAATTTGACAAGGGTCGAATTCGTAGAGGGAAGCTTTTCAAAGGTTGTACCATCTTATTTTGAAAAAACTAACTCAATTTTTTTTGCCGGCACTGCAGATGCACCAAATGCAACAAGATTTTTAAATAGAAATATTTTTGAAGTGG
>JAGIAB010000035.1:11547-13659 GCA_017745135.1 Flavisolibacter sp. | reverse complement strand
GGGTAAGTCAGTAAATTTTGAAATCCCTTTTCTACTTCGGGAGGATTTAATACCAGACAATCTTATTGCCGATACTCTGCACAAAATCGTAAAAAAGGCTTATTCTGAAATCTTACTTCACAGGCCTGAGTTAGACGATTCTGAAATATTCGAAAAAAAATATTCTGACCTGATACCCATCCATTCCCAACCTACCGACTCTCTCCTCAAACCCATGATGCACCGCAGCGATAATTTTTTTGCTGAGCAATCGCTTCTCATGGTAAGCAACGAATTATTAGGTGTAATGAACGATTCAAAAATCATTGATACCTTACTCAAAACCGATTTCAAAGACCTTCCTCAAAAGCCCCGCTGGGTAGATGGTTCAGGGTTGAGCCGATACAATTTATTCTCGCCGCAGGATTTTGTTTTTATCCTCAACAAAATGAAAACCGATTTTGGGATGGACCGCATCAAAAACATTTTACCGACTGGGAATGAGGGAACCCTGGGCAGCCGCTTTGTTACCGACAGCAATTACATCTTTGCAAAAACCGGAACACTTTCAGGCGTTGTTGCTTTAAGCGGATTTTTGTACACAAAGCAAAACAAGTTGCTGATCTTTTCTGTTCTTGTCAACAATCATAATGCTTCTGCTTCCGGCGTAAGAAATGCGGTGGAGAAATTCATTCATGGAATTAGAGAGAAGCATTAAACTATATTGAGCCGAAGCTGCCCTTCCATCGTTGCTCAATTTTACTTGTAAGATTGTCCTGGTTCAGAGTTTAATTATCTGCCAAACATTTTTTCCAGTTGATCTTTTTTGAATTCAAGATAAACAGGCTTGCCGGTGGGAGAACTATTTGGTTGCCTGCATTGAAAAAGATCCGAGATCAAATTCTGCATTTCTTTTTCAGTTAAAGAAATGCCCGCTTTAATCGCCTGCTGCCAGGCAACAGTACGTAACAACATTTCCCTTTTCGAAAGCTTTAACTCATTGCTAAAATGTTTGTATTGCTCGAGTACTTTTTCAAGTATGTTTTTTTCATTTCCGGCCTGAATATCTGCTGGAGTGCCCTGTATCACAAATGCAGCTTTACCAAAGGGTTCAATGGTATAACCCATTTGGTGAAGATCAGGAAGCAGTTCATTTAATAAAACCGCATCAGCCGGAGCGAGTTCAATGGTTGAAGGGAATAAACTTCTTTGAGTGGCTACCGGCTTCCCCTGCAGTGCATTTACTAACCGTTCGTAAATAATTCTTTCATGCGCCAGTTGCTGATGCACCAGTAAAAAACTTTCTGCTGCAGGAAGAAGAATATAGGTATTGAATAGTTGCGTTAGACCTCTTGCTTCAGTGGTGAATGGTGATTCATGAGTGATCAATTGTTCAACTTTTTCCTCCTCATGTTTCAAAAGAAATCTTCCCAGCGATTGAAACTCCGAATCCGGACCTCCGGCTTCCGGCCTCTGACTTCCGTCCTCCGGCTTCTGACCCAAATCACTCCAATGCCTGAACCCACCCGGCTCTATCTTGTGCGCCTGGTTGGCTTCTGTAAACGTTTTGAAGATGGAAGATGAAGCCGTTTCTATTTTTTTGTCTTCAGTAAATGGCTTCTGTATCGACTCCAGTTGTTGAATAGAACTGTCCAGGTCAAAATCCAAAGTAGGTGTAATACTGAACTGCGCCAAAGCATGCTTTACTGCGGCCTGTACAAAAGCATACACAATTTTTTCATCTTCAAATTTGATCTCCTGCTTTGTCGGGTGAACATTTACATCTATCTGGGTTGGATCCAAATCAATAAACAAAACATACATCGGGAAGCTGTCCACTGCAATCATGTCCTGGTAGGCACTCATTACTGCATGATTCAGGTAAGGACTTTTGATGAAGCGGTTGTTGGCAAAGAAGTATTGATCACCTCTTGTTTTTTTAGCTGTATCAGGCTTGCCAACAAAGCCATAAATATTCAGGTAATCGGTTTCTTCTTTTACAGCAACCAGTTTAGCACTATAGCTGCTCCCAAGTATTTGAAGAATACGTTGTTTTAAGCTCCCGGCCTCTAAATGAAAAATTTGTTGCCCGTTGCTGGTTAATGAAAAAAAGATTTGAGGAAAAGCCAGGGC
>JAGIAB010000035.1:0-11537 GCA_017745135.1 Flavisolibacter sp. | reverse complement strand
GGGTGCCAGCCGGGGCCACACGAATAAATTCATCGATCACATGGCGCATTTCCGCAGCATTGCTCTTCAAAAAATTTCTCCGGGCAGGAATGTTGAAGAAAAGATTCTTCATACAAATGCTTGTTCCAACCGGCGTGGCAACAGGCTGCTGTTTGGTAACAATGCTGTTTTCAATTTCAAGGCAAGTGCCAATTTCATTCTCTGCCTTTCTCGTCCTTAATTCCACCTGCGCTACGGCAGCAATAGAGGCCAGTGCCTCACCGCGGAAACCCATAGTTTTGATGTGAAAAAGATCATCGATGTTTTTGATCTTGGAGGTAGCATGCCGTTCAAAACACATTCTGGCGTCCGTCTCACTCATGCCCTGGCCGTTGTCAATGACCTGGATGAGGGATTTGCCTGCATCGTTGATCAATAATTTGATCTCGGACGCACCAGCATCCACAGCATTCTCCAATAATTCTTTCACAGCACTGGCAGGACGCTGGATGACTTCTCCCGCAGCAATCTGGTTGGCAATATTATCCGGTAATAATTGAATTCGGTCAGCCACAATTCTTGTTTGAAGCCTTCAAAAATACAGAATGGCTGTTGATCGCAATGACGAGAATAAGAGCATCTTCTTATTTTATGAAATTATTTTTTCGTAAATGACCGTCGTAATTTTTTTTATTCGACAGGAGAATTACTTTAGCAAAAATCCATTCATCCAATGAAAGCACCCATCTTACTGGTTGCAGCGGCCTTACTATTGGCAAGCTGCAGCAAAATGGCAGAAGCCATCGTCGATAAAGCCACTTCACCAACTCCCACCGGACAATTTATCAAATACACTATTGAAAAAGGTAATCAATACTGCAACAACAATAGTTTAAAAGCCATCGAAACCACCGAAATGAAATTTGCGGTGAAGTTTGACAGTACGGCTATCTATGAAACGATGTCGCCCGAAAACCAATATGACATTAATAAATTGTACGGTTTCTCCGACAACAACTCTAACCATCATCAATACAGTGCCCGCTTTGGCTGGCGGTGGAGCGACAAAGCTTTACGATTGTTTGCTTACGTTTACAACGAAGGTGCTGTTCTCTCAAAAGAATTAACCACAATTGCTATTGGTGAAGAGATTAATTGTTCGATAAAAGTGACCGGCTCCAATTACCTGTTCACGGTTAATGGAGTTTCTACTCAATTACCACGCCTCGCTACCACTGAAAAAGCAAAAGGCTATCAGCTCTATCCTTATTTCGGAGGAGATGAAACAGCACCGCACCAGGTTAATATTTGGATAGGCCCCCTGTCCCCCGGTGGAGGATCCCGATAGCTATCGGGAAGGTGGGAGAGGCTTTTTTGATTCGGTAGTTCTTTAAGCAAAGAAGTGGGAGGGCGGAGGTCAGAAGTCGGAAGTCAGAGGATACTTTATTTGAGCGAGTTCTTTAAAATATAGATGATGATAGTGTAGTGATCTGTATTACTACTTTCATCTTTCGTTGTGTCACTCACTTCTGCGTTCAGTAATTCTCTTCAGCATTACGCAAGTGTCATCAATGAATTGAACATTCATAAACGTTTTGGTTCTCATATAGCTCCGTAGGAGCTTAACCTTGGTAGAAGAAAGAATCACCCAAATGAATCACGGCTCCGTAGGAGCCGAACATTACGAACGCCTAATAGATGAATGGTTAATAACGATAATGAACGTCGAAAGTGATGATAAGATTACGAAGCGTTGAAGAGTGCGACCCAACAAAAGTTCAATAATAGCAAAGCGTTTGACACATAATTAACTCCGTCAATTAGTAAGGATCTCAATTAACTACACCGCATAAATCCTGTCCACCACATCACTGTACTTTTCCATCACCACTTTACGCTTTAAGGAAAGCTTCGGCGTTAATTCACCTGTGTCAATTGTCCATTCGTCAGGTAGCAGTTCAAATTTCTTTACCTGCTCAACATGGTTGAAATATTTATTAAAACTTTCAACAAGATCCTTGTATAACCCGAGCACTTTTGGATGCTTTATTAATTCGGCATTGCTTAATTCAGGAACGTTATTCTTGCGGCACCACTCGTGCAGGTTGGCAAACGAAGGCACGATCAGTGCGCCAACAAATTTTCTTCCCGAACCCACCACCATTACCTGTTCCACATAAACGGATTCTTTTAATTTATTTTCAACAGGCAAAGGCGCCACATATTTTCCACCACTTGTTTTAAACAATTCTTTCTTGCGGTCGGTGATCTTTAAAAATTTATTCTCTACCATCGTCCCGATATCGCCTGTGGCAAACCATCCTTCGTTAATCACTTCTGCGGTAAGGTCGGGACGCTTATAATAACCCATCATTATGTTGGGGCCTTTGCATAAGATCTCTCCGTCTTCTGCAATCTGCACTTCTACATTATCAATCAAAGGACCAACGGTTCCAAACATGCGGTCATCTTCATTGAAGCGGTTCACTGCAATCACAGGAGAAGTTTCGGTTAGTCCATAGCCTTCCATGATGATGATCTTGGCAGCAGTAAAAATCCGGATCAACCGAACCTGACAGGCAGCCCCACCGGTAACAATGCATTGAATGTTTCCACCTAAGCCTTCTCTCCACTTACTGAAAATAATTTTGTTTGCCAGTGCTAATTGCAAACTATACCAGACATCTTTCGGTGTGTTGATTTCAAATTTTTCGGCAAGACTGTGTGCCCAGAAAAACAATTTCTTTTTTACACCTGTAAGTTCACTTCCTTTTTGCATGATGCGGTCGTACACTTTTTCCAGCAGCCTTGGAACAGTAGTGAACACGTTTGGTTGTACTTCCCTCAAATTATCGGCAATGGTATCCAGCGTTTCTGCGTAATAAACACTCGTTCCTTTGAAAAAATAAATGTAGGTAACCATTCTTTCAAAAATATGATTCAGCGGAAGAAAGCTCAGCGACCTTTGTTTTTCACCGGGAGGAAAACAAGGTATGCTCGCCATAACATTTGAAAGAATATTACGGTGCGAGAGCATAACACCTTTTGGTGTGCCTGTTGTTCCGGAAGTATAAATAATAGTAAACAGATCCTCCGCGTTAATTTTTGATGCGGCCGTTTCGAGTTGCTGGTAATCATCCTGCTTACCCAGCGACAAAATTTCTTTCCAGTGAGGTGTGCCACTAACATGCTCAAAACTGTAAATCTCGCGGATGCTCGGTACCCTGCTTCTTACATTCTGTACTTTATGAAAAAGATCTTCGTCATTTACAAACACTGCTTTTACCTGGGCGTCGTTCAAAACAAATTCCAGGTCGTTAATATGGATGGTTGGATATAACGGAACTAACACAACTCCTATTTGTGCCACGGCAAGGTCAAGGAACATCCATTCAGGCCGGTTCTTGGCAATGATGGCAATTTTATCGCGGCCTTCCAGCGTCATGTTATTAGCGCTATAGCCTAATGAAAGTAAACCGGCGCTCAGTTGGTCTACGATGGTTTTTACCTCAGCTACACTGTACTCACGATACTGACCTCCTTCCTTGCCGGCAAGCATTATGCCTTGCGGATCATCCTGCAATCGCTGATCGAAAAAATCAAATAAACGATGTGGTTTGTTCATATAGCAATGATAACAATCTTGGACTACAATTTAATTAATTCAGGATAGATATGAAATAAAGAAAAATAAAAAAGCTTCCGTGATGGAAGCTTTTTTAAAATATAGTTTGAAATATTACTTTGCCTGATAATGTTGCCCTTGCGGCATCTTAAATATTCTTCCTTTTTGAAAGGTGGTGAACTTTGTATAAGCCTCGGAATTGGTTTTTGTCCACTGATCAAACGAAGCTAAATTGTCAACAGGCCCGAACAACCATTGGTTGTAGGCTTCAAACATTCCTTCGCGTATCAACTGCTGTTGATAGTCGAAAAGACGGAATGGAAATTTAGAAGCGTAGGTAGTAAACCAATCCAAAATAAACCGTGTACGTATCATGTTCAGCGATTCGACGGTGATGCCCTTAGCCGTTAATGAAGATTGTTTGTCGTATACCGCAGCTACCGCTTTTTCAAAATCACTTTGCTTTTTATCCTTCTTATCAACATCGGTAAATAATTTCTGTTTGTAAGTGTCCAGCAGCATTCTTTTTACTTCCGTAGATCTTTCTGTAAGTGATTCCATGTTCACGAAAATTTCACCATAGATCAACGTCCACACTTTATCCCTGGTGAAATAATAGTAAGAAGCCGCATTGTAATAATTACCGGCATAAGAAGGCGCTACTTCAATTCCTTTTTCCCATTGCTGAATAGCTGAATAATCTTTATTATCCCAAAGCATTTCGCCGTACTCACTATACAATGGCCCGCTGTTGGGATATTTTTTCAACGCTTTCTTAAACATCTTATCTCCGTCCTTATACATAGCCAGCGCCCTGTACACATTGCCTGCTACCTGGTAGGTTTGCTCATCAGCATCGTCATCTTCAAGCATGGGTTTTACAACATCCAATGCTTTGGCAAAATCTCTCTTATAAGTATGAGCAAGAACAAGATCTTTTTTCAAAGCCATGTTTCTGCTATCCTGTCTGATCGCATTGTTTAAAACAAGAATCGCATTATCAAAATCACCACTGCGCATAAACGTTCTTGCGGTTTCCAAAGGAGATTCCTGTGCAAAAAGGAGCACACTCACCGATACGCTCAAAAGGGATAAGAATAGTTTTTTCATACTCAGTAAAAGTAAACTGCTTATTGATTCGAAATTGTGAAATTTAGTTAAGAGTGTACAGCCATTTCACGACTTTGAACTCCTGACTATGCACTTTGAACTATTATATCAAGTGTGTAAGCAAGCCGTCACGCAATTTCGGTTCAAACCAGGTACTCTTGGGCGGCATTACATTACCACTGTCTGCAATATCAAACAACTGCTGAATGGTGACTGGATGCAAACTGAATGCCACACTCATTTCGCCGCTGTCTACCCGCTTTTCCAACTCTTCCAATCCCCTGATGCCTCCAACAAAATCAATCCGGTTATCTGTTCTTGGATCAGCAATGCCTAAAATTTTATCCAGGAGATTTTCCTGCAAAATGGTTACATCCAGGATACCAATGGGATCATTCCTGTAAGTATTTTCTTTTGCAGTCAATTGATACCATTGTTTATCCAGATACATTCCCAACTGGTGCAATTCTTTTGGAGAAACCCGGGCACTTGCTTTTTCCACTGTAAACTCTTCGGTCAGTTTTTGAAGAAATTCTTCATCACTCAAACCATTCAGATCTTTCACCACGCGGTTATAATCAAGAATGGCCAACTGGTTGGCAGGGAAAATAGTGGTCAGAAAATATTTAGCATCCTCACTATCCGGAATTTGCTGGCTTACTTTAGCAGCCGATGCTGCACGATGATGCCCGTCGGCAATGTACGTGAAGGGAATTTTCTCTTTGAAAAGATTGGTGATGACATCAATAGTAGCCACAGTATTTACAACCCATATTGTATGGGTTACTCCGTCATCGGCGATAAAATAATATTCAGCCGTATTTTGATCTTTCCATTTGTCAAAAACATCGTTGAGTTCTTTCAGGTCTTTACAAGCTAGAAAAACATTGCCGGTTTGTGCACGGATGGTACGCATGTGATCGATCCTGTCCTTTTCTTTTTCCGGGCGGGTGAACTCGTGCTTCTTAATAACATCGTTGAAATAATTTTCTACAGAAGAGACGCAAACAAGCCCTGTTTGCGTACGTCCTTTCCAGGCTAATTCATAAATGTAGTAACAAGGCTTTTCATCCTGGAAAAGAATTTTTTTCTCGATAAGCTTTTGTAGATTTTCTTTTGCTTTTTCGTACACTTGCTCACTGTGAATGTCGATGCCCGCGGGTAGATCGATCTCCGATTTGGTCACATGCAAAAACGACAACAAATTATCGCCGGCTTCTTTCCTGGCTTCTTCTGAATTCAAAACATCATAAGGCCTGGAAGCTACCTGTGCTGCGTATTCGTTATGCGGACGTAAAGCTCTGAATGGTTGTATTTGCGCCATAAAAAAATTTCTGGGTGCAAACTTAATGCTACTGCCGCATTGATAGAAAACTTATATGACCGCTGCAGGATTACAGACCAATACTGATTCGGATGAAACAACTTTAACAAAGTGAAGGTTGAACTGATCAGGCCTTCGATTGCTCGAAATATTTCATCAGGTCCGTCAATGCCTTTACACCTTCCAAAGACATAGCATTGTACATACTTATCCTGAAACCACCTGTAGTTCTGTGGCCTTTTACGCCTATCATTCCTTCTTTTTCGCAAAGCGATAAAAATTCCTTTTCCACTTCAGCATTATCAATTACAAACACAGTATTCATTTTACTCCTGTCTTCTTTTGCCACTGTGCCTTTGTAAATAGAAGAGTTATCGATGGTTTCGTAAAACAGTTTTGCCTTAGCTTCATTCCTTTTTTCAGCGAAAGCAATACCTCCATTATTTTTCAGCCAGCGAAGCGTAAGCATACAAACATAAATGGCAAATACCGGCGGAGTATTCAACAATGAATTTGCCTCAATATGATTGCGATAGTCCATCATTGTTGGAATTTGCCTGCTTACTTTGCCCAAAATATTTTTATTGACAACCACTACGTTCACACCCGCAGCACCAATATTTTTTTGAGCACCTGCATAGATCAAATCAAATTTGTTGAAATCAAGTTGCCTGCTTAAAATATCACTGCTCATATCAGCGACTAACGGAACTTTCTTATCATAGAAAAGAGAAAGATCCTGCCACTGTGTTCCGTAAATGGTATTGTTGGTAGTTAGATGCAGATAAGCAGATGAGGGATCCACTACAAAATCTTTAGGCAGATACGTGTAGTTCTTGTCCTTTGAACTGGCTACGACATCTACCTTACCATACAATTTAGCTTCCTTGATGGCTTTTGCACCCCAGATGTCAGTATCCGTATAAGCAGCAGTTGCCTTTTCATCCAATAAATTCATCGGAACCTGGAAGAATTGGGTAGAGGCGCCGCCATGTAAATACACTACTTCATGATCGCTGTCCAGTTGCATCAACTCTTTTAAAGTTGCCACGGCTTCTTCAACCACAGGCTGAAACAATTTAGTACGATGACCTATTTCCAAAATGGATAAACCGGTATTATTGAAATTCATTATCGCTCCACTTGCTTCTTCAAAAACTTCTTTGGGAAGAATAGATGGCCCCGCGCCAAAATTGTATTTGGTGCCGGTGCTTTTGTAGGTTGCATTCATGGTTGTGAGTTGTGTATCTGCGTTCATCTTTCAATATTGAGGAGCAAATGTAAATCATTGAACGCAGTTTTAAGGCTTTGATATTGAATTTTAAAATTATTCTTCTTTTCTGCCATTCATTTCATTGCTCTTCCATGCCTGGTTCAAAAGTTCAAATTCTTTAAGGTCTTCTTCGGAAAATGTTTTACTGGAAAGCTTAGTAAGATCAGGCTGGCCTGCATCCACCCATGCGGTGTACCAAAATGAAGCGACTGCATAAATAGATGACCGCATTCTTCTTTCAATCATTCCTTTCAGCAATTCATTATAAGCAAGTGAATAAGCAGTTGAGTATTGACGAACAACTTTTCCATTTCTGTCTTCAAACGCAAATTTTTTATCGATAGAAAATTTCTTACTTAGTTCTCTTTCGTACTGCAACACAGTGTCGGCTGCTGCTGCACTTTCCAAAATTCTTTTCCAGATGAAATCGCCGGGGCTTTTGATATATTCTGCCTTGCCAATAAAAAAGCTCCATTCTTTATCAGCCAACAATTCAGGTATGCGGCTTTCCCAAAATCCATGAATGCCCTGTTGACCGGTTAGCTGTCCGTTATGATTACTGCTTGCATGCAAGGGCACATGCGCATCGGCAATGTAATGGCCAATTTCTGCAGAAAGTTTTAAAATCCTTGCCCCATCCTTTTCCTTAAATGCATTGACCAGTCTTCTGTACATGGTTTGCACCCACCAGGGAACAATTCCATTTTCTGTTATTGTGTTTAGAGAATATTTGGCAACCGCATCTTCCCATTTACGGGGCAGTGAATCAAAAGGATAGTTTCCGTAATGATCAATGTCAATATAATGCCGCGGACCTTCTTCGGCAACAGCGTATCTTCTTTTATCCGGATCAACAGCATGTTCTGTGATGAATTCGATGTTAGGTTTATACAGCACCATCATCTCGGGAGGCAATAAAAAAACAGCGTAGTAATTAATTTTTTGATGCGCAAAAAATCCCCAGCAAAAACATTGTTGTGAAATAAAAAGAAGGCAAAGGGCAAGAAGCAATCTTCTCATAACAGTAAGTTACAAATTGAAGCTGATTGCTTATATCCTTTTGATGAAGATTGTTCTATTTTTTTTGATACTCATCATCCACCTGCACCACACCTCCTGTAACGGCGTATTTCATCGCATCGCCTGAAGTCAGGTTACTTATTTTCCTCACCTTGTTTCTTGGCAGAATGTAAAGCTGTCCTGCAAAATTGTACGCCTGCGGCACGTAAACCGAAACATGCTCCGCTCCCATTTCAAACTTTTCCATTTCCGCATCAGTTAAAAAACCAATGATCCATACGTCCTCTGAAAACACATTGATCAAAACCGCCTTGTCAAATTTCTTTTTGTCTCCTGCAAAGGCCCTGAAAAAATCTTTAGTGGAAGAATAAATAAATTTTACACCGGGCGTTCGCTCCAGCCAATAGTCAAAAAGGTTTAAAATGCTGGTTACCAAAATTGTTGAACTAACCCATCCTACCAATAAAATAAAAGCTATGATGATGACAAACCCAAGGCCCGGGATGTTCACATAAGGCCTGAGTATCCCATCCACTTTTTCAAATAAATAATACAATAACCATGCGGTTATACTGATGGGCGCCAACACTAAAACGCCCTGTACAAAATACCGGATAACGCTCCCAAAAAAATTCCCTTTCTCTTTCTTCGTTTCTTCAGCCATGAGGTTGTTTTGGCAAAGGTAATGGTACGGTTCGTCCTTAGAATAGAGCCGTTCACATAAAATTCATGGAGGAAACTTTGGTTACGTAAAAAGTTTCCATAGTTTTGCGCCCCTTATGGATCCGAAAGAACGCATCTTGGTAAAGTCGAACGAACTGTTCATCCGGTACGGTATCCGGTCTGTGTCGATGGATGATATTGCCGCCCAGTTAGGCATGTCAAAAAAAACCCTGTACCAGTATTACACAGATAAGGATGAACTGGTCAATGCCGTGTTTGATATTATTCTTTCTGTCAATAAAAACAATTGCACAGAGTGTATTAAAAAAGGAGAAAACGCTATTCACGAAGTGTTTTTATCCTTCGATATCATGGAAGAAATGTTGAAGACCATGAATCCTTCCGTGCTTTTTGATATGCAGAAATATCATTCCACCGCTTATAAAAAGTTTGAAGATTTCAGGAACGGGTTTCTTTATCGGATTATCAAAACCAATCTGGAAAGAGGAATCAAGGAAGAGTTGTATCGCGAAGAAATTGATACAGATATCTTATCCCGTTACCGGTTGCATACAGTTTTGTTATCCTTTAATCCCGAAGTGTTTCCATCAAATAAAACCAACCTGGTACATATCGAACAACAATTGATCGAGTGTTTCCTTTATGGATTAGCTACACCAAAAGGATACAAACTGATTCAGAAATATAAAAATCAACGAACCAAAAAATAAAAGAATGAAAGGAAGCTTAAAAGGAATAGTGCTGATGATTGCAATGAGCACCTCATTATATATAGAGGCACAGGAAAAACACGAATTTTCGGCAAAAGAAGCTGTTGAATATGCTAAGAAAAACAGCGTACAGGTAAAGAATGCTTTACTGGATATAAAAATACAGGAACAGGTAAATAAAGAAGTAACCGCAGCAGCGTTACCAACCGTTACCGGAAGTGCAGGAGTCAATTATTTTCCCAATGTCGGCGTTCAAACCTTTCCCAACTTCATTGCAATGAGTACTTATGGTGTTTTAACACAGGAAGGGGTAAAAAATGGAAGTGGTACTCCTATAACCATGCCCAACGACTTTGGATATGTTCAGGCGCAATTTGGAACGAAGTATAATAATTCTGCAGGAGTAAGTCTTCAGCAATTATTGTTTGACGGACAGGTGTTCATTGGATTGCAGGCAAGAAGGTCAGTGATGGAGATGGCAGAAAAAACTGCAGAAGTAACAGAAGAAAACATCCGTGCGAACCTCTACAAGATTTATTACCAGTTAGCGGCAACAAAAAACCAGTTGAATATCCTGGATGTGAATATTGCTTTTGTTCAAAAGCTCTTTTCGGATACCAAAAAACTTTATGAAAACGGTTTCGCCGAAAAACTTGATATCAATAAGGTTGAAGTACAATTAACCAACCTTCAGTCACAAAGGCTACAGGTTTTAAATACTATCAGCAATGGCTACCTGGGACTTAAGTTTTTGATGGGCATGCCTACAAAAGATACGTTGATCTTAACGGATAGCGTAACCTACGATGATATGCGTAGCGGGGTTTTAGAGGCCACACAATACAATTATGCAGATCGCAAGGAATACCAGCAGGCACAAATTGGATTGAAGCTTGGCGAATACAACATTAAAAGGTATCAACTCTCTAAAATTCCTACAGTTGCCTTGGCTTCCAACTACAATGTAGTTCGCCAGGCCAACGATTTTGGTTTTGGCGGCCGGTGGAACAAGAGCTCATTAATTGGTTTGAATGTGACCGTACCGATCTTCCGTGGCTTTGCTGTTGATGCACGTATTGCAAATGCAAAACTGCAGCAACAAAAAAATCAGAATAATATCGAAGCATTGAAACTAAGCATCGACAATGATGTGCATACCGCCATCAACAATTACAACAATGCATTGGCTACACTGGATGTTCAAAAAAGAAATATGGACCTGGCGCAAACGGTATACAACCAAACGCAATTAAAGTATCAAAACGGAGTGGGCTCTCAAACCGAAATAGCCCAGGCACAGACCGACCTTTTGAATGCGCAGAATAATTACATCGTGGCCATGTATACCGCCATCAATGCAAAAATCGATTTCCAAAAAGCAACCGGAAAACTACAATAATGAAAACCATCATCGACAAATCATACATTATGCAAAAGAATTTATTTGGACTGGTACTCATAGCTCTCCTTCTTTCTTCCTGCGGAAGCAGTAGTAAAGATTCAAAAGGAGATTTGAACGATAAAAAAGCGCAGCTTGAAAAACTGAAAGGCGAACAGAAAAAACTCAACGACCAGGTTACAAAGCTCGAAGAAGATATTGCAAAGCTTGACCCGAATGCTTCAGCAGGCGTTGCAAAACTGGTGGCCATCGCACCTGTGCAAAATTCTGCTTTCGAACATTTCATAGAAATACAGGGAACTGTTGAAGCCACCAACATTTCGTACGTAGCTCCTCCAAACGGGGTAGGCGGCGTGGTAAAGGCTTTGTATGTAAGACAGGGACAGAATGTAAGCAAAGGCCAGGTGTTAGCC
>JAGIAB010000359.1 GCA_017745135.1 Flavisolibacter sp. | reverse complement strand
GATGTTATTTGCATTGGTATTCGATACGGATAAGCGGTAGCTACCTTTATCATTTCCATTTGACAAGGCAATCGAATTCATGATATTATTTCCGGTTCTATAAAATGCCTTTATACGGTCTTTGAACGGTACATACGGATGTTCTTTACCATCGATAGACCAAACGGGTTGACCATCGAACTTGGTTCCGAAACTCCATCCACCTGTAGACCGTGCATCGGAAACACTCGTGGGGCGTATTCCAAATTCTCCCTGGCCATACTCATATTGAAAATCGGTAAAATCCAGTGCCTGTTCTGCTGTATAACTGGTTCTGAATTCTATTCCAAGCCCCCTTGCTTTTGCTCCCGATTTTGTCGTTACAATGATAACTCCATCTTTAGCCCGGAAACCATACAAGGCCGCTGCAGAAGCTCCCTTCAAAACCGTCATCGATTCAATATCATCAGGATTGATACTTTGCAAGGCATCGCCTAAATCCGATTCCTGCGCATTAGGATTACGTGAGGTTACAGGCTGATTGTCAACAGGAATTCCATTAATAACAATTAATGGGGAGTTATTGGCACCAAAAGATGATTGACCACGAATTCTGATTTTTGCAGTTCCTCCTGCACCTGATGAAAGGTTATTTACGTTTACCCCTGCAACTTTACCTACCAGGTTGTTTCCAACATTCACCGATCCGGGAATAGTAAGCTCAGACGTGTTAACTGAAGTTGCAGAATAACCGAGACTTTTTGCCTGTCTTTTTATACCAAGCGCTGTAACTACAACACTCTGCATTTGTTGAGTAGCATCTTCAAGGGTAACGTTTATCATCGTTTGCGAACCGACTGTAATTTCTTTTGTTACAAAACCAACAAACGAAAACTCTAATACTGCCTGGCTACCGGGTACCTGAATTGAATAATAACCATTCGAATTCGTAACTGTCGCCCCGGTTGATGTTCCCTTTATAGCCACGGTGACGCCTGGTAAAGGCTTACCCGAATTGTCTTTAACCGTTCCTGAAACAGTTAGATCAGTTGCATTTGTTGCCGCAGTTGTAATGGCAACCAGGTTATCGCTAATCTTTCGATACGTCAGGGGTGTATGATCCAATACAATTATCAATACATCTTCCAAAGAAGCATTCTTTACCTGTACGGTTACGATATTATCGGGAATGATTTCATTTTTATATACAAAACGATACTTTCCCTGGTCTTCTATGGCCTTAAATACCTTCGTTAACCGAACATTCTGCAGATTTAAGTTGATATTGTCCTGGGCATTAATGCCGGCAAACGATTGAATAGAAAAAATGCATAAGGTAATTACATAAAACTTAGCCCACAATAAACATTTAAGTGGCAATGTAATTTTTCCAAACGAGATATGTCGCCTGTTTTTTTTCATGTTTAATCAGATAATAGATTAGATAATAGTTTAGATATAAAAGCCCGGAGATGGGCATTTACATTAAATAGAACTTTCTAAAATGTTGTCGGGGTTATACTTCTCAAGAAGTACCAGGAAGATTTTTTTTTCTCATATTCGCAAGTTTTTCGTTAAACAATAGAAATCATTATTATTTTCAAGGGATTACGAAAGTGATATTTAGGGTATCGGTTAACGGGTTATTATTACTGCTTTGTTATTTATAGAATAATGAAAACCTTCTGCGGTTTTAAGTGCCTCTAAAACTTCATGCAATTTGTCCCCTTCTTCAATGGTTGCTGTATATTTCCCTTTCTTTAATTTCTCGTTCTTTATTGTTACGGAAACATTAAACCATCTTTCAAGATTTAAAGCAATCTTATCTAAGCGTTCATCGTAAAATATCAGCCGGTTTTTTGTCCAGGATGTTTCGACGGAACTACTATCGTTACCGTAATAACGCATTCTTGCCAGGACAGCGATAGGTTCTTCTTCGTCGCTTACTGCTGATTTTTTATCCTTTGATAAACTGTCACCGGTCAAAGAATTTTTGACCAGTAATTTTTCACCGGGTTTTAAAATGATTTTTTTATCAGGATTATTGCGAAGCGTTACTTCAATAGAACCATGAACCAGGGAAGTTTCAGTTTCTTTATCGTTTTCATAAGACCGGACATTAAATGCAGTACCTAAAACTTTCAAATTGATGGTGCGGGTGTGAATAATAAATGGCCTTGTCTTATCTTTTGCTATGTCAAAGTAAGCTTCTCCCGAAAGAAAAACTTCTCTTGTCTTACCTTTAAGATCCCCACTATATGTGATTTTGCTATTGCCGTTAAGCCATACTTTTGAGCCATCCGGCAAATCAATGCTTGCTTTGTAGCCAGCTTTTGTGCTTACCGTATTGTCTATAGCTTTAGAAGAATTGCCCTCAGTACTTCTCACAAAGAACCAAATTACAAATACAACGGCTGCGGCTGCGGCCCACCAAAACCTATATAACTTTCCGTTTGTTGCAGCGTTTTGCAACGCTGCCTTCTCTTTTATTTTTTGTTCAGGCTCGGTAACACCCGCACGCATAATTTTATTCAACCTCTGAGAATGCCTGGCAAGTGCATCTTCTGCCTCTTTAGACACAGCTTTGTGCTTCTTTTTCCATAGCCTCTGAAGATCATCGACTGTTGCAGCCAATTCCGGATTTTGCTTCAGTAGCATCTCAAGCTCCTCCAATTCTGCTTTTGTAGCCTCGCCACTTATCTTTAAACTAATCAATAACCATATCCTTTGATCTTGCAACATTTTAGATAGTCGTGATATTTGCTACAGACAACAAAAAAATGCCTATGTACCAAATGGTACCGGCTTTTTTTAAAAAAATTTTGAAAAAGAGTTTGAACATAGATCAGGACGCAGAAAATCGATCATTAAAACGCAGAACGACTTGGCCTCCTGAAGAAATTGCCTCAGCAATTTTTTTAGTTGCAATAGCCAACTGATTGCGGACAGTAAAAACAGAAATAGTAAGAATATCCGCTACCTCTTTATAGGTCAGACCATGCTCCCTTACCAAAAAGAAAATGATTTTGCATTGAGGAGGTAGTTCCTGGATAATTAATTTTATTTTTTGAATGGTTTCCTTCGAAATATAAAGGTCTTCAGGATCTCTAAAGTCGATAGAGGATTCGATATCGATATCTGCTGACTGGATTGCCGGGTTCCTGGACGCCTGGGCAAGATAGTTAAGCGAAAGATTTTTGGTAATACGATACAGGTAAACTCTAAGATTGTTGATAGAGCTCAATTGGCTTCTAATTTGCCAAAGCTTAATAAAAACATCTGATACTACTTCTTCCGCGGCTTCTTTTGACCTGGTAAAAGAATAGCAGAATCTATGCAAATTGGGGTACATCAGGAGATAAAGTTCTTTATAAGCTTGCATATCTTCTGACAAGGCAATCCGCATTTGTAAGTTATTTATGATATGGTCTTGCAATCGTAAATGCTTGAGGGTTTATTTAAATTCTTTACTATCGAAAGCTCAATAGGCTACGTAATTGTTTTTGCAGTTTAAGTGAATCTATTTCGAGTTACCTTAAATAAACAATGGAAAATAAATAATACTTAATCTGAAACTACATGCTTCTGGAATAGGTTTGAAAATGTTATTTTAAAACAGTAATTCCGGGTTTAAAATTTGCGATAAGCGAAGCTCTCTCATTTCAATCGTATATGTATTGTTAGCAGAATTAGTTACTACCTATCCGTCAAAACACCTGCTAAAATTGCTCATTACTTTTGATGGATTCGAACACTAATAGTCGCAGACTCAGGCAAGCATCGTGATAG
>JAGIAB010000358.1 GCA_017745135.1 Flavisolibacter sp. | reverse complement strand
GTGCGAACTCCTGCTTTCCAATCACTAGATCGTATCGGCTTTTGCAAGTGCCACTTTAGTGGATTACGAGAGTAGGAAATATTCCGGCAATTGTAAAAACCAATCTGCTCTGCAACTTTTGGCTTTATCATTTGAGAAAGAAGATGCAAATTTGTCCAGAGTAAAGTAGCAAGCTGGCTTTGAAATACCTTGAAATACGTAAAGATTGGGCTGGATAAGAGCTAAATTGCTGCAATGATTTTCGAATACAATTTGCTTACTGGAGTCTGCGTTAATCAACACCAATGAAAAAATATGCCATCATAGTAGCCGGGGGAACAGGAAGAAGAATGGGAAGTGCTATGCCAAAACAATTTTTACTCCTTCACGATAAACCTGTTTTATACTATACGTTAAAAACTTTTTTGGAGGCTTATGAAGACCTGCAGATCGTTTTGGTTTTGCCTGAAGACTATTCAGATATTGGCAAGGAGGTGATTGATGCTTATTTTGATTACAGCCGCATACAAGTAACGTTTGGCGGGGAAACGAGATTTCATTCTGTTCAAAACGGATTGCAATTGGTAGAGGATGAATCCATCATTTTTGTTCATGATGCCGTGCGTTGTTTGGTAAGCCTTGATCTGATTCGTGAATGCTATGAACACGCATCCATTATGGGAACGGCAGTTCCTGTCATTCGTCCTAAAGACAGCATTCGTTTGCTGAATGAGGAGAACAACGATAATGAAGTGCTTGACCGGAACAAAGTAGTGATGGTGCAAACTCCTCAAACTTTTCACAGCAAAATATTGTTACCTGCGTTTAAAATTGACTACAAAGAACAGTTTACAGATGAAGCAACTGTGGTGGAATCTTTCGGTTTAAAGATTTCATTGATTGAAGGAGAAGAGAACAATATTAAAATTACACGTCCTTCTGATCTTTTAATTGCAGAAGCCTTACTGGCTGAATTGAAGGAATCATAGTTTCAGGTTACAAGTCTCATGTTTCATGTTTTCATTTTAGCTATAAAGGATAGGCTTAAATTGAAAGTTTGGTATACTATCCCTGTAACTTGAAACCTGCAACTTGTAACCTGCAACTCACACCTACTTCTTCATCCATCTAACATACCACGGAAGTTTATTCAATTTGATGGCTGCGTATTTTTCTTCTGATGAACCGAAGCTGCTGTAAAAGAAGGCGAGATTCCGGATATCACTCCCTTCAAAATCGAGTAATAAATTTTGTTCTGCATGGTCTTTAATGAAGGCATCGATCAGGGCGTGAGAAGCGCCTAAGGTTCTTCCGTTTGGATGATTGCCTACTAAAATATAATAAGCCCTGTTGTGAGAGAAGGTAAAAACGCAGGAGGCCAGTAACTCATTCTTATTTGAAAAAACTCCATACGCTTTTGCCATTGATCGTTCTTTGAGTAGTGAATAAAGTTGTTCGAATTTTTTGAGTTCATTTTCCGGAGCTCCATTCGGTTGCAGCTTTGCTAATTCAGTGATGTGGCTTGCGTCAATATCAGTTCGTATCGTACAACGGTATTGAATTGATTTCTTAATGTTCCGCCTTATATTCTCACGATAGCTGGCATTAAGCTGTTCATACGGTTGATTCAAAGGCAAGACATAATTCACTCGCTGAAACAAAGGATAATCTTTTAATTGAAAAAGATTGCCTTGGTTGAAGGAAAACTCCCACAACTTGAACTTTGAAGGAATTGCTCTTAAAAATTTTTCGAACAGATCCTTTGTAATATTTTGTCCGAATACACCTAATTGTGCTGTGAAAAAAGGTTGATATAAATAATAGATCCCGAATTTTTTTCGCCAGGGCAGGGGCATCACTGCTTCGTAATCATTCAATACTAAAGCATCCCAGTTGTCAGCAGAGTGATCAAGATAAAATGAATACGCGTAGATCAAGCCATTTGAAGCTCTGTCAATGCACTCATCCCACTTAGCAGTATCGATCTCATTTCTCTGCTTGTAATATAATCGTGTTCTTTCCTGCATTTTTAGAACTCCAATAAATTGTTCAGGTCTGCAATTGGTTTGTTATAAAAATTCAGACTAAAGGAGATTGATTTCAAAAAACGTTTTTCAGACAAGTAAGACTTGTAGTATTCTTTATAAACTTTATTGTGGATGATGGGAACATAAATATTGAGAAAATCTTTCAAAACAGAAAGCTGTAATCCTGCATCAAATAAAAACCGGTCCTGGGTAGAGGTTCTTTCCCATGCTTCAGCATAAGTGCCGATATCTGCATAGACCTTCAACGGTATTTTAACGGGCAATACTGTCAAAGGATTTATTTTATCCGATAGCGATGAACTAAGATTTAGTGCAATTAGCCAGTTGTCTGTTTTGCCAATTTCAGGATTGAGTAGATCAGTTCGGAATTTAAATCCTCCATCACGAATCATTATTTGCTGTGAGCCTGCACCTCCAAATTCATTTCTTCCAACAAAGAAATTGCTGTAGGTATAATCTTCATACCCATTTGGGCCGGTCATGTTCAAAGCATAGCGGTCGTATTTGAAGCCTTTGCTTTCTGTTCTCCCATTCAGGTAAAAGATCTTCCCGGCAAACAACCGGACATTCAAACCCTCGCTTTTCGCGTAGTTGAAAAAATAATTAATCGTCATCGTAGGCCGTATCAGTTCATTGATCTGTTCAACACTTAATTGGTATTTGAAAGGATACAGAGCCCTGATATTCTGATAAGTGAATTGCAGTTGGTTGACCGTATACTTATTTTTTACCAGAGAAATTTTTTGCCTCAACGAAGTATCTGAATTGGTGATGACTGTGTCTGTACCAAACCTGAAATTGTCCTCGTTGACGAAAAAGGATTTCCACTGAATATATTTTCTAATAGATGATTTTGGATCTTTTTCTTTAAAAGTGAATTTAATGCCGGGCACGATCTTGTTGAAAGCAGTAATATGTTTCTTTCCAAAGGAATCAACAAACTCATTCATAGAAAAGGTTGCTCCATTTAGGAAAACATCTGTTTTTCGGATAGCGCCGTCCGACATGATAGTATAGTTTAACTTTTCAAGGCCTGTAATTTTTTTAGAGTTGGTTCCATACATGGGTGTTACCAGGAACTGGAAATTATTGGGCGGCAATTTGTAATTGCTTATCAATCCTCCAACCATGAGCTTATCATAAGCGTTAATGCCTGCGACAGGAGAAATCAGCAGAATGTTTTTTGTTGGGTTTTGAAGATAACCTTTGATGGAGCCTTTTACAAAAGGACTTGCCATTTTAAAGCCACTTAATTTATTATTCGGTAAAATGCCTTTGCTATTTAGTAACGAAAAAATTTCCTCAGTTTGATTGCCCAAAGCAGATTGAAAAATTTCTTTGAAATCTTCAGGTTGCGGATGTTTGAATTTCCATTTTTGAAAATAGATGTGCATCTGGTCCCTGAAAACATTTTCCCCGGTTTGGGTTTCCAATAATCGAATCCATTCTGCAGTTTTATGATAAGCTACTGCAGCATAATTGATCTCGTTGAATTGTTCAGATGTGGTTTCAATAGGCTGATCCATTCTTCTTGCTGCAACAGTTTGGAATAACAACTCGTGTGATTTATTCATTCCATATTTCTTCTGCATGTATTTGTATTCATAAAAAGTATTGATGCCTTCATCCATCCATGGGTGTGTTCTTTCATTACTTCCCAGTATTCCATAGAACCAATTGTGCCCAAGCTCGTGAGCAATCACCTCATCCAAATCTTTTGCTGACAGCATAGGAGCAATGATTGT
>JAGIAB010000357.1:235-3785 GCA_017745135.1 Flavisolibacter sp. | reverse complement strand
GGTTTGCGTTGATGCGTCCGCATTCCATGACCCTGTTTTTTCTACAGTTCCATTGTTGACGGCGTCCACAGTAAAATTAGTTTTAAACTGAAATTTATAAGGAGCAAAACTGTTGGTTATATCCGTTCCGCCTTTGTTGAAATTGGTCACTTTCCATTGGCCGTTTACCATAGCTTGTATGACCAGGTTCTCTGCTTTTTTTTCTTTTTTACATCCTGCCAGGATGATCAGAAAGAAAAGCAAGTATAGACTTTTCATAAGAAGGTTTCTTACAAGGTATAAATTGAATTGTACTTGTCCAATAGATAATTAATGAAATACCTTACATCCAAACCGGTGCCAGTTACCTGGCGACATAATTCCTCGCTGGTAAAAAACCGCCCTTTGGAATGAATGTTCTGGCGAAGCCAGTTTAAAAGAGAAGATGTGTCCCCGTTTTGAATTTCAGTTTCAAGGTTTCTTAAATCAGTTTTTGCTGCTTGATAAAACTGAGCCGCGTAAAAACTACCGAGGCTGTAAGTAGGAAAATATCCAAAACTGCCATGACTCCAGTGTACATCCTGCAGACATCCGTTTTTATTGTTGGGTACTTCTACATCTAAAAACTTTTTGTAGTGCTCGTTCCAGTAGGCTGGAATGTCATGTGTGGAAAGCGAACCTTCTAAAAGTTTTTTCTCCAATTCGTAACGTATATAAACATGAAAATGATACGTCAATTCATCAGCTTCAGTTCTTATTAATGAAGGCTGAACTTTATTGATGCCATCATAAAATTGCTCAGCTGAGATATTTTGAAATTGTTCCGGAAAATCTTTTTGCAGAGCAGGATAATGATGCTGCCAGAAATGTTTGCTTCTGCCTACATTATTTTCCCAAAGCCGTGATTGCGATTCGTGAATGCTGTAGGAACAAGCTTCTCCCAGCGGTAATCCATACTGTTCTTCCGGCAAGCCTTGTTCATACAAGGCATGTCCTGTTTCGTGGATACAACTCCAGGTCATATTTCCAAAATCGTTTTCGTCAATGCGGGTGGTAATGCGAACATCGTTGCAATTGAAGCTTACACTAAAGGGATGCTCACTCATGTCCTGCCTGCCTGCATCAAAATCAAAATTCAGGTGCTTGATCAGTTCCATCCCCCAGGCCCATTGTTGTTGTTTGGGAAAATGTTGTTTTAGAAAAGTGTCATCAACTTGCGGACTCTTTAAAATTTTATCAAGGAGATCTTTTAAAGTGGGCAGAAGGTTGTTGAATGTTTTGTCAAGAAGTTCAACAGTAGCTCCTTTTTCATACTCATCCAGTAAAGCATTGTACGGATGATGTTGATAACCTAAAATTTCCGCTTCCTGTTTTTTTAATTGAAGGAGTGCATCCAGGTCTTTTTCATAAACTGAAAAGGAATCCTGCTTTCTTGATTCAATCCATGAATGGAATGCCTTGTTGACCTGTTCAGAAAGTTTTCTTACAAACTCCGAAGTGTATTTTTTGTTTTTAAGATAATCTTCGTTTGTTTTTTCAATATTTCTTTTTTGCTCTGCCGATAAATCATTCTTGCTGAGTAAATCCTGTAAAAGATTGCCTAATTCTTCTTCGCTAAAAAGCCGGTGACTGATCTCCGATAAAGTACTGATTTGTTGTCCGCGAAATGCAGCTCCTCTTTTTGGCAAATACGTTTCCTGGTCCCATTGCAAAACAGCATTTGCATTTTTTACATCAGCAATAAAGCGCATTTTATCCCGGTACTTTTCGTATAGCTCAGTTGTAGTGCTCATCTTTCAAAACTAAGAAAATAAAAATCCCGTCACGGGGACGGGATTGTATATTGAAAAAGGGTGTTCTTTATTTCGGAAAGTTAGGGTATGCTTTTATTTCTTCTATTTTTTGAATGTAAGTTTCCGCATAAATCGTATTCAACAACATTAACTGGTAGGCATCAAAATTGCCAAAGCTGGTTTTGGTAACATGTTGCCGTACATTTTGCGTTGAAGTTTGAACATACCGCAGCATTTCGGTTCTCTCGCTCTTATAAAATTTCAATGCTTCTTTACTATTTTTAAATTTCAGTTCTTTATGCTGAAAACTATTTTCCTGCCGGGCAATATCAATTAATGCTTTATCATTTGATATTGTTTTTTGCATGGATGAAGGCTCCTGGTCCAATGCATTTTGTGCCGAAGCCCATAAACTGCTTTCAATTGAAACCAACTTGTAAATACATTCCTTAATGGATAAGGTGTTTTTATCAGCTTTAAAATTGAGTTGTTTAGTAGAAAGGTCTTCAACAGCTTTCAGCAAATCCTTTTTTGAAGTTTTTAATTCCGCTACAAGCGTATGTCTTTCTTTGGTTGTGAGAATGTTTGTGTGGAGCCTGCCTGCAAGTCCTGTAAGCACCAACATCGTTAACAAAAAATAACCTTTGGTTCTTTTGAACATGGCAAACAAATTTAGCAGTTAACGAATTTAGGTTGCATAGTCTTCATAGGAAAGCAATGAAAGTTACGATAAACTCGCTGCAAAAATACAATGCAGTAACTTTCACCAATGAAAATCAGGGATCTTATTTCTGTTATTGAAAGATATGCAGCGCCTGAATTACAGGAGGACTACGACAATGCCGGGTTAATTACCGGCAATGCTTCGTGGGAATGCAATGGAGTGCTGTGCACTTTGGATGTGACTGTCGAAACAGTAAAAGAAGCCAAAGCAAATAACTGTAACCTTATCATTGCCCATCACCCTATCATCTTTCGGGGTTTAAAAAAAATTAATGGAAGCAATTATGTGGAGCAGGTTATGATTGAGGCCATTAAAAATGATATTGCTATTTACGCCGCCCATACCAACCTGGATAATATTGTTTTGGGCGTGAACGGGATGATTGCAAAGAAATTGGGTTTGAAAAACGTTACCATCCTTCAACCCAAAAACAAAATGCTTCGGAGGTTGATTACGTTTGCTCCGGTTGATAAAGCCGAGCATGTAAGAAATGCAGTGTTTGCAGCAGGCGCCGGGCATATCGGCAACTATTCCGAATGCAGTTTTAATAGTGAAGGCACCGGTACTTTTAAAGCAGATGAAGGCGCCGACCCTTACGTTGGCGAGGTGGGAGAACGGCACCATGAAAAGGAAACCAAGATTGAAATTGTTTATCCTTTTTACCTGGAAAACCAGGTGGTAAAGGCTTTGATTGATAACCACCCCTATGAGGAAGTGGCCTATGATATTTTTACGATGGACAATGTGCATTTTGGGATTGGTGCCGGTGTGATTGGAGAATTGGAAGAACCGAAAGAAGAGAAAGATTTCTTAAAATTTATCCGGCAAACCTTTAATGCTAATGGCATCAGGCATACAGAATTATTAGGGAAACCCATTAAAAAAGTGGCGCTTTGCGGCGGAGCCGGCAGTTTTTTAATTAAGAAAGCTGCCCAGATGGGTGCTGATATATACATTACTGCTGATGTGAAGTATCACGAATTTTTTGATGCCGAGGGGAAACTGGTGCTTGCCGATATTGGCCATTACGAAAGTGAGCAGTTCACCGTTGAGC
>JAGIAB010000357.1:0-225 GCA_017745135.1 Flavisolibacter sp. | reverse complement strand
ATGGTGAATACGAACCCGGTTCGATATTTCAGCGAGTAGAGATGGCAAGTTGCGAGTAGGAATCAGGGAATTGAAAAATGGATTGATGTGCGACGGACTCTTCCAAAGTGATGATAGTAGTTCTGAACGATGAACGGAGTGCGACGCAAGCAAAGTTAAATAGTAGCAAGGTCGAACGGTTCAAAACTACCAACCACAAACTTCAAACTACAAACTATACAATGG
>JAGIAB010000356.1 GCA_017745135.1 Flavisolibacter sp. | reverse complement strand
AAAATTTGTTCACAGCGCTTAATAATTCTTCTTCTGTAAAAGGCTTGCGTAAAAAGCCATCGGCAGCTCTAATAAGGGCTTTTTGCAGGCCGGCCGGAGCAGTACCTGCGGAGAAAAAAATGAGAGGAATGCCCCGAACGGCTTCGTCATTACGGGCAAGTTTTAAAAATCTCCGACCATCCGTCTCGGGCATCATGATATCGCATAAAATAAGATCAGGCTCATGCTTTTTTGCCAGTTCGAAGCCTTCGCGGCCTTCTTCTGCAGTAAGCACATCGTAGTCATGCAACTCCAGCAATTCGGCCGTGTTCTCTCTTATTTCATCATTGTCCTCTATGATCAGGATTTTCTTCACTTACCAAAACTATATTTCCTGCAAGGGAAGAAATATGAGTTTTGTCAATTCGGGAGATTATTTTAGACAGAAAAGTCTTTTGTGGGGGATATTAATTTTTTAAATTATCTCAGAAAAGAATAGCTTATCCCTTTTTAGTTTTTGGGAAATCAACAATAAATGTAGTTCCAAAATTTTCCTTACTGGTAAAGCCGATGGTGCCGTCCAACAACTCTACATAGCGTTGTACAATATTCAATCCAAGGCCTGTGCCCTGAATATTTGTAGCATTTCTAGCCCTGAAGAATTTATCAAAAAGATGCTTTTGGGCTTCGGCCGGAATACCAATTCCTTCATCTCTGACCGAGAGGATGACTTTTCCATCCTTCACCTCGACAGAAACATGAATTTCCTTTCCGTCCGGTGAATATTTGACGGCATTGGAAAGAAGGTTCAGCAAAACATTGCGAAGTATTTTTTTATCCTGGCGAACCGCTTCCTCACCTGTAAAGTGGAAATTAATTTTCTGTTGTTTTCTTTTCAACATGCCTTCCATCTCTTCGATGGCATCTTCAATAAATTCTTTCAGGTTGAACTCAATACTGTGTGCTTCCACTTTTCCCTGCTCCAGTTTTTCAAGCGAAAGGAAATCGTCAAGTATGCTGGTAAGATTTCGGACGGATGATTTGATACGGTCGACATGTTTTTTCCGCTTTTCCTCCTGTTCCGGCTTTGTATAATGCTCAATCAGGGAGGTGCTCGAAAGGATAGCACTTAAAGGCGTACGGAATTCGTGCGAAGCAATGGATACGAACCGCGACTTCATTTCATTCAATTCTTTCTCTTTCTCCAATGCATAGGTTAATTCCAGAGTTCTTGCCCTGACCTTGTTTTCAAGATCTTCATTAATCCTGATCAATTGCTCTTCGGCCAATTTTCGCTGGGTAATATCGCTGCGGATAGCAAGGTATTGATAAGGTTTGCCCTCATTTAAAAAGGGGACAATCGTTGTATCCACCCAGTATATCGTTCCATCTTTTGCCCTGTTTCTCAGTTCGCCTCGCCAGATTTTTCCATTAGCAATGGTTACCCACAAATTGCGGATAAATTCTTTGGAGTGATACCTTGAATTAATGATACGATGGTCCTGCCCTATCAATTCTTCTTTTGAATATTTCGAAATCTTGCAAAAGTTATTATTGACATGCTTGATAATACCTTTTTGATCAGTAATAGCTACGATAGCCGATTCGTCCAACGCATGTTTATAATCAGAGACTTCGGTTTGGGTTTGATGCAGACGTGCTTCCAGTTCTTTATTCAGTTCCTTGATCTGTTCTTCAGTTTTTTGTTGTGTCGACAAATCATGAATGACTTTGCCATACCCAATCACCTCATCCTGCTCATTTTTAAGAGCAGTAAAAATAACATGCGCCCAAAAAACAGTACCACCCTTACTAACACGCCAACCCTCCGTTTCAAACTGGCCGGATTGCTTTGCTTTTTGTAAATTTTTTTGTGGCAAACCGGCTTTTACATCCTCATCTCTATAAAGGATGGAAATATGCTTACCAATAATTTCATCGGCCGTATAACCTTTTACAGGGTGTGCTCCCCTGCTCCACTCCAATATGTATCCATCGAGATCAAGGATCATTATTGCATGATCCTTTATGCTTTGGAGTAAAAGATTGTAGCTGTGGAGATCTACTTGTGAAATTGTTTTAGACATTACAATAAGTGTGCTGCGCTAAAATAAGGCATAACTGTTTTCGTAATCAAATCTTTTGATTACGAATAAGAAAGGTTCAAAGTTGCAGGCTTTACCCAACATAATAAAATCAGCCAGTTTTTAGTAAAAAAATCCCCGCAACAGCGGGGATCAAAAGAGATTTGTTTTATTTAAACGTGTTGCTCTACTTCATTCCTGAACACAACAACACCGTCAAATACGTCCACTAATACAGGATGAGTTTTATCAATTTCACCGGCCAGTATTTTCTTACTCAGTTTGTTCACGATCTCTTTTTGGATCAGGCGTTTCAATGGCCTTGCGCCAAATTGGGGATCAAATCCATTCTCTGCAAGAAAATCAATCAAATAATCGGTAAACCTGAGTTGAATACCACTTTGAGCAACCAATCCTTTTAATCCTTCCAACTGAATTTTTATAATACCCCTGATCTCATTTTTCATCAAAGGCTGGAAGAGAATGATTTCATCCACACGGTTTAAAAATTCCGGGCGAATGGTTTCTCTTAACCGGCTCATCACTTCCACCTTTGTTCTTTCTACTACTTCCTCTTTATTTTTTTCGGTAACATCAGCAAAGTTTTCCTGGATGATATCGCTGCCAAGATTGGAGGTCATGATGATGATCGTGTTCTTGAAATTCACTACACGTCCTTTATTATCCGTCAATCTTCCATCATCCAAAACCTGCAGCATAACATTCCAGACATCAGGATGGGCCTTTTCAATTTCATCCAGCAAAACAACCTGGTAAGGTTTGCGCCGGACGGCTTCTGTTAATTGTCCGCCCTCTTCATAACCAACATATCCCGGAGGCGCACCAACCAATCTGCTCACCGTGTGTTTCTCCTGGTATTCACTCATGTCTATTCTCGTCATCATGTGCTCATCATCAAAGAGGTAATCAGCAAGAGCTTTTGCCAATTCGGTTTTACCAACACCTGTAGTTCCAAGAAAAATGAATGAACCAATTGGTTTCTTTGGATCACTTAATCCGGCACGGCTTCGCCGGATGGCATCGGCAACAGCCGTAATGGCTTCATCCTGCCCAATCACTCTTTTATGCAATTCATCTTCGAGGTTTAATAATTTTTCTTTTTCACTTTGCAACATTTTTGAAACAGGAATGCCGGTTGATTTGGCTACGCTTTCTGCAATATCTTCTGCATCTACTTCTTCCTTCATTAAGCGTTTGCTGTGTTCACTTAACTGGTCCAACTGATTGGTGAGGTCACTAATAGTTGCTTCCTGTTCTTTTATTTTTCCATAGCGTATTTCAGCTACTTTACCATAATCGCCTTCACGTTCTGCTTTCTCTGCTTCCAACTTTAGGTTTTCAATGCTTGCTTTTGCATTCTGTATCTTTTCCACCAATTCTTTTTCTTCCTGCCACTTGGCTTTTAGTGTATCACGTTCAACAGCAAGGTTGGCAAGTGTTGTATTAAGGTCTTTTAATTTCTCTTCATCGTTTTCTCTCTTGATGGCTTCCCTTTCAATTTCCAATTGACGGATTTGTCTTTCCAGTTTATCCAACTCTTCAGGCATTGAGTTCATTTCCAAACGAAGCTTGGCTGCGCTTTCATCAATTAAGTCAATTGCTTTATCAGGCAGAAAACGATCTGTTATATAACGAACGGAAAGTTCAACCGCGGCAATAATCGCTTCGTCTTTAATGCGAACATGATGGTGTGTTTCATAC
>JAGIAB010000355.1 GCA_017745135.1 Flavisolibacter sp. | reverse complement strand
TTACAAACGTTGAATCGGGATAATCAGCAATTTTATCATCGCCTGTTTTGTTATCAACACCTACACGCAAAGGAACGTCGAAAGTATTTTTAAACAAGCCAGGAGCTTTAGCTGTGCCCACGTTTTTATCATCAATCATCAGGCGCATCGTTCCATCTTTCAACAATCCTGCTTTGAACGAAAACTTCGCCGGCAAAGATTGTGGTGTAACCACTTCATAAGATTTGCCATCCTGGTTTACCCTGAAGTACATTTTATCATTCATAAGGTAAACACCATAACCTTCTTTGCTATCACCATGAGCTACTACCAACCCGGTATAAGGGATAGCAGGTTGTGAGTTAGCAGGAGTTGCCGGCGCTCCCTGAGGCCTTGCTGCTTTTTCTATATCACCGGAGATCAATATTTCACTATTCGCTACAACAGGATTGGGAGCATCAGTATTTTGCTGTCTTCCAAACGTTCTTCTTAAAGGCATTGTATTCAATCTTGAACCAAAAGCCAAACGTTGTGCGAGCGAAGCTTCCAACAGCGAAGGATTTGCATTCAATCCCCTGTTCTTAAATGCAGTTCTAAAGGATTCCTGGTTCAATTTGCTCGCAATGGTCAAACCGTGACGTATCCAGTTGTCGGTAATGTTTTCCTCTTTTTCTGCCATTGCTACCAATACATTTCCAATAGCTGCAGAAGGTTTCATATCCGTTGTAGCCAGTACAGCGGCCAGTCTTACTCTCAGGTCTTTGTCGTCAAAAGATTTTGCTTTTTGCATAGCCAGGAATGTAGCAGCAGTATTTGGCAAAACCTGTATAGCTGCACGCCTTACACCTGCCGAAGGATGCGACAATGCTTTGATGGCAACATTTAATGCTTCCTGGTTTGTACCATTCAATGCCTTTAGACCATGCATGGTCCATAGCGCATGAATAGCTGGTGCATTAACTCCTATTTCATCTACACTTGTATTATTAACCAATTTATACAATGCAGGTAAAACAGATTTATCACCTTTTTCTACCAGCAGTCTTTGTGCAGTAGTGCGCCAAAACATATTGTCGTTAGAAAGTGCAGCCACTAATCCATTCACATCATTTTTATCGAGCTTTAATGTGTTCTTTTTATCATTGTCTTTATAAGCAATACGATAAATTCTTCCCCGCTCATGATCACGCAACGGATTGATGTAAGCATTCCCTTTTCCATTTTCGGCTTTCAGTCCTGCTGATGCCTCACTTGGTGTTGGGTTGTGTTGAATAATGAAATCGTACCAGTCGGTTACCCACACAGCGCCATCAGGACCTACTTCAGCCTGAATTGGTGCAGCCCACTCATCGGCACTATTTAAAAGATTCCATCCATCACCATCTTCTTTAAAACCTGAACCGCTTTGTTGCAAGATCACTTTATGAATCAAGCGAGCCGTAGGTTCTGTTACAAACGCAATGCGGTTCCAAAATTCCTTTGGATAAACTCTTGCTGTATACAAACTATGTCCGGCAGCAGCAGTAAAACCACCGTGCACATCTACCTGGCGCAAGTTTTTTGTTCCTGTATGCAACGCATAGTGAGCATCTAATTTTTCAACACCGGTTTCATTGATGTTTACTTTTTGGAAATATCTTCTTGGCATGCCAAAGAATGCCGTGTGCGTATTATTGGCTGTAGAAATAAACACATCAAACTCCTCTGAAAAACCAAGTCCCCAGGTATTGTTACTTGTGTTTGATAAATACTCTAACTGCTTTGTGTTGGGGTCAAATTTGTAAACGCCATTAGAAATACGAATAGAGTCTTTTCCTTTCTTACCATTGTAATATCCGGAATAACCCACCACACCCCATATTTGGTTATCTAAACCATACCGAAGGTTAGATGCCTGTGCATGGGTATCGTTCTTGCCCCAGCCGGGTAAAATGTTTTGTCTTACATCTGCTTTATCATCGCCATTGGTATCTTTTAAAAATACGAATGAAGGCGCCTGGCTAACAATAACACCACCGTTTGAAAAAACAAAACTTGTAGGAATGTTCAGCTTTTCAGCAAAAATGGTTTTTTTATCCGCTTTGCCATCACCGTCGGTATCTTCCAGTATTACAATGCGATCATCACCGATATCATCTGTTTTTATTTCGTTGGGGTAATCCACGGTTTCAATCACCCAAAGCCTTCCTCTTTCATCCCAATTCATGTAAATAGGATTTACTACCATTGGCTCTGAAGCAAACAATTGCAATTCAAATCCGGGAGGCACCTGTATCAACGACATGGATTGCTCCGGCGTTAATGATTCCTGAACTTTTGGGGCAGGATTTTTCTTTTCATAATTAGGCACCGGTCCATCAAAATACTTTGGATTGGCGAGATGAAGTGCCATCAGGCTCCCTTTTGCTTCATCTCCAACTGCCCAGATAATGCCATTTCTCACCAGGTCTAAAAATCCCTGGTTATTAAACGTATTTTGGTCGTGACCATAAGCCGTATAAAACACTCTTCCTTTTCCATAAGGCCTTACCCAGGTATAAGGTTCACGATGATCACCCTCTACCCTTTCTGTCAGCACTTCTATTGCTTTTGAAATTTTATCATGTACATAGGTTTCATCTTTTGTTGTAAAAGATAAAATACCCTGCATTACCGGGTGCTCAGGTTTAATAATTGTGGCAGGAAAAGAATCGTACTTGTGGCTTTTGAATTGTCCGCCGATCATTTCTACCACTTCGGCATTGTTACGGAAACAGAATGAAGCAGAGTGAATAGGAATAAAACCTTTACCACTTCTTACAAAATTAAGCAGGGCTGCTGCCTGTGATGCACTGATGGTGTCATGATTGGCGTATACCAGAAGACCATCGAATTTTTTCAGGTACTTTTCATTCAAATCATCCGGCTCCGTGGTAAATGTGATGTTAATACCACTTTTAAAATATTCTTTGGTCATAATGTCGGCCAGTAATTCCGAATTATGACTACGGTTGTTTTTGTGTCCAAGGAATAAAATTTCGAGACGACGAGGACGATCCGATGGTTTTTTGATAGTTGTTGCGGCTACAAAAAAAATAATAGCGGACAAGGCAACGATAGCAATCGATAACGTTTTCTTACTCATAGCATTTCTTATGTCGTTAGTGAAATCGAGACGAATATCAAAAAATAGGCTTTACCTGCCTATCAGAATTTTGTCAAAGATTGACTCTATTTTATCATTAAATGTTTTGTAATTTAGATTTTAACGATAATTAACAGGGGTTTGAAAACAGTATTACACAAATCAGAGATTCCGCCTTCGCAAATATTTGTAATTAAACATTTGGAAGAAAAACATTTTGACCCGGTATGGCATGCGCATTCGGAGTACCAGCTTTTTGTTGTGTTTAAAGGAACAGGCACCCGCTTCATAGGCGATAGCATTAAATCCTTTAAGCCGGGGGAACTGGTATTTACAGGCCCGCACCTGCCGCACCTTTGGCGAAGCGACGATGCATATTTCACGAAAAGGAACCATCACAAAACAGAAGGCATCGTTATTTATTTCAATGAAAATTTTTTGGGCGACCATATTCTTGAAAAAGAAGAAATGCTTACTATAAAAAAACTCTTTGCCAAATCGATGAGAGGCCTGGAGTTTTTTGGTGCCAAAAAAACAGAAGCCATCAGGCTGATGAAGGAACTGGTACACATGAAAGGAATTTCCAGTGTCATTCAATTGCTGCACCTCCTGGAAATATTAGCTGCCACAAAAGAGTACCATTATATTTCTTCTGTGCATTATGAAGAAAGTTTTAACCAGCATGAAAC
>JAGIAB010000354.1:1905-3798 GCA_017745135.1 Flavisolibacter sp. | reverse complement strand
ACAGGTTCAACACAGGATTTTTTAAGTACGCTTCGCGAAACCAATCCTTCAAAAATTCATTACCGCCTGGTTGATCCGCAAGACGAAGTTGAGAATGGAAGAACATGGGCCGATTCGTTGAAAGCTTTGGGAGCTACTCCAATTAATATTACGGTACAAGTGAAAGCCGGACAGGAAAATAAACTTGCTTTTCCTTATGCCCTGGTTCAAAGTGGTGACCGGTTAGAGTTGGTAAATTTGTTTCAAAGTAGCAAGCGAAACATTTCTGTTGCCGAATTAAACAATGCGGAAGCATTACTGGAGTACCAGTTTGCAAAAACTATTGACAGAATTATTGATCCTTCAAAAGTTTCAGTAGCATATGCTGTTGGAAACGGACAGCCGGAAGGCCCTGAAACTTTTAGCTTGCGTCATGCGATTGACCCGGAAGTGATTCCTAAGGAATATATCAATCCACAATACTTTGATCCGAATGCAAAGACAAATTACAAACTGGGAATTTTTAATCTTAAAACTCAAAAGGCGATTCCTCCCAGCATTAATGTTCTGTTGATTGTAAAACCTTCGGCTACTTTCACCGATGATGAAAAATTAAAGATTGATCAATACCTGATGCGTGGAGGAAAAGTTTTGTGTTTTATTGACGAACTGCAGGCAGAGCAGGATAGTTTAAGCATTAAGTCGCAGGTGATTGCTTATGAAAGAAATTTAAACCTGCAGGATTTGTTTTTTAATTACGGTGTTCGCATCAATCCTGATTTGATCATGGATCTTCAATGCGATTTTTTACCATTTACAGTTGGAGGAAGCGCAACCGATCCTCAAATTGAGTTTTTGCACTGGAATTATTATCCCCTTTTTGAAGCAAGAGGCAATCACGACATCAACAAAAATTTAGGCCTTGTTGCCGGAAGGTTTGTAAACTCTCTTGATACCATTGAACTTCCCGGAGTTAAAAAAACCTTTTTGTTACAAAGCTCTGCTAACTCAAGAACCATCAGTACGCCTGCAATGATCAGTCCGAATGAAAACCGGAATGCTCCGCAGGATGCTTTGTTCAATAAACACAATATTCCTGCTGCAGTTTTATTAGAAGGAAATTTTACTTCGTTCTACACCGGAAGAATCACCAAAGCACAAAGAGACAGTTTACAAGTAACAGGAGGTTTCAAGGAGGAAAGCGGGAATGAAGGAAAGCTGATTGTAGTTGGGGATGGAGATATTGTTTTAAATGGTCTTACTTCCAATGGGCCTCTTCCCATGGGTATGAATCTATACACGGTAGGTTCGCGGTACGAATTCCAGTTTGCCAACCGTGATTTTTTATTGAATTGCCTGGAATATCTTACAAGCAAATCCAGTATTATTCAAACCCGCAATAAAGAAATTGTTTTGCGATTGCTCAACGGACAAAAAGTCGAAGCGGAAACAACCAAATGGCAGCTCATCAACATTGCCTTGCCCATCATGCTCATCATTCTTTTCGGAATTATTTACCAGCAATTCCGCCGTTATCGCTTTACGGGTAAAGCCTGATGAATCTTCCTTAATTATCTTTGCCCACCAAGCAAAGGATTTATGTCAATAGAAACGGTAACCTATCTGGTATTTGGAGCTGTTATTTTAATTGCAGTAACGCTGGATCTGGGTTTGTTAAGTAAACGCTCTGCAGAGATCGGTATAAAAAAAGCATTGATACAAACAGCGTTCTGGGTATCCTTAGCCATGGCTTTTGGAGTGTTTTTATGGTTTTACGATGGACAGGTTCCGGCCCTCGAATACGTCAGTGCTTATTTAATGGAATGGAGTCTAAGCATTGATAATATTTTTGTCTTCATTCTGATTTTTACTTTTTTTAAAATTCATTCTGATCATATCGCAAGGGCCTTGCTT
>JAGIAB010000354.1:0-1895 GCA_017745135.1 Flavisolibacter sp. | reverse complement strand
TTAATGGCCATTGTGTTCAGGATAATTTTTATAGCAGTAGGTGTAGTATTAGTAGAAAGATTTCATTGGTTGCTTTACATTTTCGGGGCTTTCCTTATTTATACGGGCATTAAAATATTTACAGTCAAGCATGACCAGGAATTTGATCCTGCAAAAAATCCGGTGTATAAATTTTTGAACCGTTTCCTGCCAATCTATCACCAGGATGTCAGTGGAAAAATGGTCATTCGAAGAAATGGGAAAAGATATTACACCAGTATGTTCGTAGTAGTAATCATGCTGGCTACTACCGATATTGTTTTTGCGCTGGATAGTATTCCTGCAGTATTTGCTATTGTTACCGAAACGAGAGAGGGTTTGAGAGATTTGGTTATTTACACCAGTAATATTTTTGCTGTGCTGGGTCTGAGGTCTCTTTTCTTTTTACTCAAAGGGGCTGTTAATAAATTTTCTTTTTTGCAGCAGGGTATTGCTGTGGTGTTGATCTTTATCGGCTTAAAAATGCTGGTGGAGATTTTCCACATAAAAGTACCTGTTTATATTTCTTTACTGGTTATTGTTTTGTGTCTCGTCGGTTCTATTCTGTATTCTATCCAGGCTAATGAAAAGGATGATGAAGAACCTGTTATCGAAAAGAAAGAATAACTATGGCTTATTCCATTCAAACCATTTGTTCCGTTGTTCAAGGAAAATTCATCTCGCAAGATGCAGATGATGAAATTGAGAACCTTGTGTACGACAGCCGCAGAATCTTGCAACCTTTGTCCTCTTTATTCTTTGCATTAAAAACTGAACATAATGACGGCCATAAATATTTGTTGAGTGCTCACAAAAAAGGCATCCGGAATTTTATAGTAAGCAAGCAGCCAACACAACAGTTGAGCGATTCAACTATCATTCTTGTTGAAGATACACTCGATGCTTTACAGGAATTGGCTGCTTTTCATCGCGGGCATTTTTCTTTTCCTGTGGTTGGTATTACCGGCAGCAATGGTAAAACCATTGTAAAGGAATGGTTGAATCATTTATTGGAAGAAGATTATAAAATTGTAAGAAGCCCCAAAAGCTTCAATTCTCAAATCGGTGTTCCGCTCAGTGTGTGGCAAATGAACGAACAATATACACTCGGAATTTTTGAGGCTGGCATTTCCAGTCCGGGTGAGATGGAGGAGTTGGAGGAAATCATTCGTCCAACAGTGGGTGTGCTTACCAATATTGGTGAAGCGCATAGTGAAGGTTTTTTAGATAACACGCATAAACTTGCAGAGAAACTTTTACTGTTTAAAAATTGCCCGGTTTTGATTGCAAGAAATAAAGATGTTGGAGGAAAGAAGGAATTAATTGAAAAGAATACACAACTGCTTACCTGGGGAAGTGCAGAAAGCAATGCCTTTGTTTTGAATTCAGTGGAGAAACAAAAAGACAAAACAGTAATTGCGCTTACTTATCAGTCGCAGGCAAACAGCATTGTTGTTCCTTTTGTTGATGATGCTTCTATAGAGAACGCCATTACTTGTTGTTGTGTGCTTCTGGTTCTTGGATATGAAGTGGAAGTAATTAAAGAAAGGATTGCAAAGCTTCACGCCATTGACATGCGGCTGCAACTTAAACATAGCATCAATGATTGTTTGGTCATTAATGACAGCTACAGCGCAGATGTCACGTCTTTAAAAGTTGCATTGGATTTTTTAAAGCAACAAAGCTCAGGATTGAAGCGAACGGTTATTCTATCTGAGTTTGTTGAAAGTGGCCGAAGAGATGAAGAGTTGTATTCTGAGATTGCAAATTTGTTGAAGGAATATGAAATAAAGAAAGTAATAGTTATTGGTGAGAGAATTATTGAGCAGATTCAAAATAAACTGCAGCCTGCTGTTCATTTCCAGGGCTATTTGTCC
>JAGIAB010000353.1 GCA_017745135.1 Flavisolibacter sp. | reverse complement strand
GTTGTTCCAACAGTAAAAAAACCACTGCCTCTGCATCTTCTACGCCTTCTTTAAAAGAAGTGTTTAAAAATGATTTTCTTATTGGCACGGCAATGGACACCGAGCAGATTGAAGAAAAAAATCCCGGTGCGGCACGATTGATCCCCGAACAGTTCAATGCGGTGACTCCTGAAAACATCATGAAGGCTGAAGTCATTCACCCCGAATGGAACCGCTATGATTTTGATTTGGCCGACAAACTGGTAGCTTATGCCAAAAAACACAACCTGAAGGTGAATGGGCACACGCTTATCTGGCATAGCCAAACGCCTGCTTTTCTTCGTGGTATAAAGAGTGCTGATTCAATCAGGCAATTCTTTGAGAATCACATCACCACTGTAGCATCCAGGTATGATGGTAAAATAGACTCCTGGGATGTAGTGAATGAAGCATTGAATGAAGATGGCACTTTACGCAATTCTATTTTTCTTCAAAAGTTGGGAGATAACTACATCGTAGAAGCTTTCCGTTTGGCGCAAAAAGCAGCTCCAAATACAAAGCTTTATTACAACGATTACAATATTGAACAACCAAAGAAAAGAGCAGGCGCTATTGAGATTGTTAAGAAAATTAAGGCCGCCGGTGTTCGCATTGATGGTGTAGGTATCCAGGGCCACTGGCATATGGATAATCCTCCACTGGAAAATATTGAGCAAAGCATCAAAGAATTTGCTGCACTTGGCGTAGAAGTAATGTTTACCGAACTTGATTTAAGTGCACTGCCCAATCCAAGAGGAAGAGCCAATTCTGCAGACATCAGCAATACTGCACAATACAATGAGCAAATCAATCCATATACAAAGGGTCTCCCCGATTCTGCGCAGCAAAAGCTGGCTAAATCGTATGCTGATATTTTCAACCTGTTTTTGAAATACAAAAACAACATCAGCCGTGTAACTTTCTGGGGAGTAGATGATGGACAATCCTGGCTCAATGGTTTCCCTGTTCGTGGAAGAACCAATCACCCTCTTTTGTTCGACAGGCAATTCCAGCCAAAGCCAGCTTTCTATAGCGTTATCGAAACCAAAACGAAAGGAACGGCCAAAGCCTTTTAATACATCATCATAAATAAATTCAAATGGAAAGCTCTCAGGACGTATTCGCAACAGAGAACCTAATTCCTCCCCGTAAAGATGCGGGTTCACAAAAATTATCCGTACTTGAAAAGGTAGGCTATAGTCTCGGCGACCTTGCAGCCAACCTGGTGTTTCAAACCCTGGTTACATGGATAGCCTACTACTACCTTAATATTTACGGTTTAAAACCTGAACATGCTTCTGCATTAACACTTATAGTAGGTTTGGTAGCTGCATTTGCCTTTAACCCGATTATGGGTGCTATTGCAGACCGAACAAGAACTAGATGGGGTAAGTTCAGGCCATGGATTTTGTGGACTGCGGTACCCCTGGGAGTTGTTTCCTTACTGGCATTTAAAACGCCGGAATTTTCTTACCAGGGTAAAATTATTTATGCTGTTGTTACCTATGCCCTGCTGCTACTGCTTTATGCCGCAAACAACTTGCCTTATTCGGCATTGAGCGGCGTGATTACCGGTAACATGAAAGAACGCAACAGCATTGGAGCCTACCGCTTTGTAGCAGTAATGTTTGCACAGTTTTTTGTGCAGGTATTTATGTACAATTTCATCATTAAAGCAGGTGGTGGTACCAGCATTGAAGCCAAAGCAATTGGCATCTCCAAGGTGATGACCGTACTGGCAATTATCGGGACCGTAATGCTGATCATATGCTTTTTAACCACAAGGGAAAGAGTTATTCCCAAGCCGGAGCAAAAGTCAAGTTTGAAAGAGGATTTATCCGACCTGTTTAAAAACAGGCCATGGATAATTATGCTCGTCGTCACTACGCTGATCTTTATCACTTTGGCAATGAAAGGAGGTTCTTATGTTTACTATTTCGAGAACTATGTTGACAAAGGAGAACTCAGCGCCTTTTTGGAGCCATTCAAAAAATTCCTTCCCACTTTTGAAAACGATACATCCTTAGGACTGGGTGTATTTAATGGAGGAGGTATTTTGGTAGGCCTGGTAGGTATTATGATCTCGCAGTGGTTCGCCAACAAATACGGCAAACGGAATTCGTTTATGGCCTCGCTGTTCATTTCCACCTTGTTCATTATTTTCTTTTACTTCTTTCCACCGAAATCAATAGGAATGATTTTCGGCGCACAGGTATTGCACGGCTTTTTCTATGGAATAAGCACGCCAATATTATGGACCATGATTGCCGATGTAGCTGATTTTAGCGAGTGGAAAAACAACCGCAGGGCAACGGCCATTATTTTCTCTGCGATGATGGTGGGCTTGAAAGCCGGATTAAGTATTGGCAGTTCTTTAGTGTCATGGATCTTAGGAAAATATAACTATGACGCCACCAGTACAACGGGTCAAACAGAAACTGCTATTCACGGAACAAAGATGCTGATCAGTATCTATCCTGCAATACCATTCCTCATTGCAGTTGCCTTACTTTTCTTTTATCAAATCGACAAGAAAAAAGAAATGCAGATTGAAGCGGATTTAAGACAACGGCGCAATTCATAAACGGGTAAACCTATTTATAAACAACTTAAACTCATTTTATGCCTGAAGATAGTATTGCACACATCGACTTTGATGAACTAACCCAAAAGGCGATCTCGCAACCGTTAGTCAACCACATTTACACAGCCGATCCTTCGGCACATGTATTCAACGGAAAGATCTACATCTACCCTTCTCATGACATTGATGCAGGAGATGCGTTTGATGATTTGGGAAGCCATTTTGCAATGGAAGATTATCATGTGCTTTCAATGGATCATCCCGGTGGCGAAACAACGGATCATGGTGTGGCACTGCATGTGAAGGATGTTCCCTGGGCACAAAAACAAATGTGGGCACCAGATGCTGCCGAAAAAGATGGAAAATATTATTTGTTCTTTCCCGCTAAAGATCATGACGGAATTTTCAGGATTGGTGTAGCGATCAGCGATTCTCCAACAGGTCCCTTCACTCCTCAACCTGAAGCAATTAAAGGAAGCTTTTCAATTGATCCGGCTGTATTCAAAGATGAAGACGGAAGCTACTACATGTACTTCGGCGGTATTTGGGGCGGACAGTTGCAACGATGGAGAACGGGTTCTTTTAACGGGGAACAACCGGAAAGTCCATTTGCATTTTTACCTGCCGATAATGAACCTGCACTGTGTGGGAAAGTAGCTAAGCTGACAGATGATCTTTTACAGTTTGATGAAGCACCCAAAGATGTTGTCATTGTTGATGAAAACGGCCAACCCCTGTTACAGGGAGATAATGAACGCCGCTTTTTTGAAGCACCCTGGATTCATAAGTATAATGGCAAGTATTATTTCACCTATTCAACAGGCGATACGCATTTCATTTGCTATGCAGTAGGCGATACTCCTTACGGACCTTTCACCTATAAAGGCGTTGTGCTTCATCCTGTAGTGGGTTGGACAAACCATCATTCTATCGCCGAATTTGAAGGCAAATGGTATTTGTTCTATCACGATTCCAGTTTATCGAAAGGCGTTACTCACTTGCGTTGCGTGAAAGTAACTGAGTTGAAGCATAACAATGACGGCACTATTGAAGCTATTACTCCATACAAATAATAAGACAGAACAGGTCATTGCATTTATTGGAAGATCGCATTAGGAATAGCAGGAGAAATAATAAGTAAATCCACTTCCCTGAAAAGCCGGATAACTGAATTGCTCATCAGCTTAGCTGAAGGCCCATTCGGGAA
>JAGIAB010000352.1:2042-3816 GCA_017745135.1 Flavisolibacter sp. | reverse complement strand
ACTGTTGAATAAGCTGAAACAATATGAAAACGACCGTTTGGCTACAAGAGCTTTTGCTTACCTCGATATTATTTCATGGCTGGAAAGCAAATTGAGTAATGTTCCGGTTGGAGAAATCATTCGACAGAAGGCATCGGTGCATAAAAGAAATCAATTAAAGGAAAGTAAAGAAACTTTGACATAGGCCCTTCAAGCTAAAAATTGTAAATTGCATTAGCGGTTTTTATGGCAGAAAAAAATAAAAATATACTACAGGAGTCTGACAGCAGTTATGAACAAGCTGAGATTAATCTTTTACGCGATGCCTTAAAGCGCAGTCATAAAGAAAGGTTTTTAATGCTTACCCAATTTTACAAAACACAGCAAACGCTAAAAAACGCAAGAATCACTCACCACAATACTGAAAATAGCAAATAGCTTTTATGGACATTTTCGATGTGGAAATAATTAAGTTTTGGAGGTCACTTCAAAGCAATAAGGTAAAATTTATTCTTGCAGGAGATTTTGCTTCACATTTACATGGACATAGGGGGGTACTGGTATGATGGAGATTTGGATTAAGAATACCCAAGAGAACCATGAAAACCTGCATATAGCCCTTAAAGAATATGGAGTAGGAGGCATTAATCGATTGCAAGAAAAAAAGTTTGTTATCGGAGAGCTGGATTTTACATTGAGGAATGGCCTTTTTTTGGATATAGTAACAGACATGAAAGGACTTGAAGATTTGAGTTTCGATGAGTGCCACAATATGGCTTCAATTGCAGAAATAGATGATGTGCAAGTTCCATTTTTACATATTACCCATTTGATTCAAAATAAAAAAGAAGTGGGAAGAGAGAAAGAACAATTGGATGTGATTTACCTGGAGAGAATTAAAAATTTGAGGGGCGAATAGATTGGATTCTTCAAGATGGTAAATCTTCGTCAAATCATTTGTGGCTCTTATCTTTAAAGACATTTGCTTGTTTATGAAAAGAGTCGCCATCATTTTCATCGTATTTGCCTTTTCCTGTCATTCCAAAAAAACGTACACAACCTGGAGCCATTATAAAGGTTCTCCCGAAAACATTCATTATTCCTCTCTCAATCAAATTGACACTGGCAATGTAAAAGAGTTACAGGTTGCATGGATATACCGTACCGGCGATGCTGATACTGTTCACAACTCACAGATACAATGCAATCCAATTATTGTGGATTCTGTTTTATATGGTACTTCACCCCAAATGAAATTGTTTGCCCTAAATGCTATAACCGGTGAGCGAAAATGGGAATTCAATCCTTTTGATTCTATTGCTACGGAGAAGCGGGGTTCCTTTTTTATACTGAATAATTGCCGTGGAGTAGCTTACTGGACTGACCAAAAAAGGGAAAGAAGAATCTTTTACACTGCGGGTTCTGATCTTTATTGTATTAATGCAGATAATGGTCAACCGATAAAAAACTTTGCTGTTGATGGAAAGCTTGATCTTCATAATGATTTGGAAAGAGATGTCAAAGATTTGTTTGTAACCGCTACTGCACCCCCAATTATTTATAAGGATATTTTAATTATTGGTGATCGCGTTGATGAAGGTCCTATGGCAGCACCGGGTCATATACGTGCTTATGATGTAAAGACAGGAAAGAAACTTTGGATCTTTCACACCATTCCTCAACCCGGCGAAGAAGGTTACGACACATGGGATGACCCAAACGCCTACAAATTTATAGGTGGCGCCAATGCATGGAATGGATTTAGTTTAGATGAAAAACGCGGGATTGTTTATGC
>JAGIAB010000352.1:0-2032 GCA_017745135.1 Flavisolibacter sp. | reverse complement strand
TATGGCGGAAAACGATTGGGTGATAACCTTTTTGCCAATTGTGTTTTGGCAATAAATGCACAAACAGGAAAAAAGCTCTGGCACTTTCAAACCATTCATCATGATGTATGGGACAGGGATCTTTCTTCTCCGCCTGCATTGGTTACTGTAAATAAAAATGGTAGGTCAGCAGATGCGGTGGCTGTAACAACAAAAACCGGTTTTATTTATTTGTTTGATAGAGAAAATGGGAAGCCTTTATATGATATTGTTGAAAAGCCTGTGCCAACGGTGTCTGAGTTAACAGGAGAGAAACTCTCACCAACGCAACCTTATCCGGTTGCACCTGCCCCTTTCATGCGGCAAAGCTTTACCGAAAAAGATATCAATCCTTATCTTTCTGAAAGTTCATACAATAAGGTCAAAACAAGATTGGCATCTTATAAACATAATCATCTGTATGACCCGATTTCTTTGACCGGTACAGTAATATTTCCGGGATTGGATGGAGGTGCAGAATGGGGAGGGCCAAGCTTCGATCCGGAGACAGGTATTCTTTACGTAAACGCTAATGAAATGCCCTGGGTTTTAACTGCAGTTGATATTAGTAAAAAGCCAATGGCGCAGGAAAATTTTGAGCAGGCAGGAAAACGTTTGTATCAAAGCAATTGTATGGGTTGCCACGGACCGGAAAAACAGGGTTCAGGAAATTTTCCTTCATTAGTTGATGTTGAAAAAAGATATACGCAAAATGCTTTTTACAATCTTGTACGATCAGGAAGAAGAATGATGCCTGCTTTTAAACAGTTAAATGAAAATGAGCAGGAGGCTATTGCTTCTTATGTTATGAACATTCGATCTTCCAAAACAAAAAAGTTTATCGATTCTAATAAAGACAGTTTATATAAGCTTCCCTATACAATCACCGGCTACAATAAATTTTTAACCGAAGAAGGTTATCCTGTCATCTCGCTGCCATGGGGAACACTCAATGCAATTGATCTGAGCACAGGAAAATACATTTGGAAAACGGCGCTGGGTAATGACACCGCATTCAAAAATGCAAAGCAACCAACAGGGACTGAAAATTACGGAGCTTCAGTTGTTACTGCAGGAGGCGTTTTGTTTATTGCAGCTACCAAGGATGGAAAGTTCAGGGCTTTCAATAAACGAAATGGTCAGTTGCTTTGGGAATACAGTTTGCCGACAGCCGCATTCGCCACGCCTTCTGTGTATGAGGTTGGTGGAAAGCAGTATGTCGTCATCGCCTGCGGCGGAGGTAAACTAAAAACAAAATCAGGCGATAGTTACATCGCATTTAAACTGCCGGACAAACAATAGCGACTCTATGCAAATTATGAGCAGCGGTAGGTTCATCAATCCATGTATTTCTTAGTTTGCACCAGGAATGAATAGAGTGCAGCTTAATAAAAATTGCTTTCTTTTCTGTCTTTGCATTTTCACCGTTTGTTTTGCAAATGCAGCAGACAGCACTTCTATTTCAAAATCGCCGTCCGTTTCTATTATTACTCTCGCAAGCGACTCTTCTTCCTGTATACTACCATTCAACAGAGTGGGGAATCTTATGGTAGTAAAAGCAAAGGCCGATACTACAGAGGGGAATTTTATTTTAGACACCGGTGCACCCGGATTGGTTTTGAACCTTACTTATTTCCGCAATTATCCTATAACCGTGCATCACGATGGTGAACAAACCAGTATTGGCGGCAGTACGGCAGGCATTCAAAAAACTTCTGTAAAAGAACTCTCATTTGGTACTCTGCAATATTTCAAAATGGAGGCGGATCTTGCCAATCTTGGCCAGATTGAAAATGCAAAAGGAATAAAAGTTTTAGGGCTATTAGGCGTGGAGCTTTTCAAACAATGCGAAATGATCATTGATTTTGAAAAAAGTTTAATTTACCTGCATCGTATTGGCAGGAAAGAAGCGTCTTCTTATCGACACGAAATTTTAAAAGATACCTCCTTGTACAGAGTTCTTCCCATCGATATAACTGATAACCGTGTCATAACTACTACTGAATTGGAGGGT
>JAGIAB010000351.1 GCA_017745135.1 Flavisolibacter sp. | reverse complement strand
GAATGGTGTTGAATATGGAAAACCGGAAGATGATGTTTTCTCCAAAGTGCTAAAAGCGCACTTGCATTTTCTTCCGCATTTGGATTGTTTCTTTGCCCACCCCAATATTCAATATTGTCAAACCCTTTTTGGATATCGATCAGTATTAATGCTGATCTGTCTGTTTTTGAAGTACTCATATTACAGCAATTGTTCAAAATATCCACCGATGTTGTTTTCTTTATCGACAAACTGGAGTTCTAAAATCCAGTGACGTTGATTTCCGTCGGCATCTGGCAGGAATATATTATTATGATTGTCCGGGTGAATATCCAGTTCCAGGCTGCGGGGATCTGCCGGTTGCTCGTGAGGAAACTTCCCGACAATATGCCCGGCAATTTCTCCGCCGAACTCCCATCCTGCTCTCCCGGCTTCGTTAACAGCATAATGAAACAGATCGGATGCCTTCAATACAGTTTGTTGCTGATACCATTTTTGTATTTCATACCAGGCCGTTTCAACATCGGCTTTTAATTTTAGCTTCCGGGGGTCGTTGCCTAATACATAGGTTCTGCCAATATCAGCTTCATAATTTTCCACTATCGGGCCTAAATCAATAAATACAATATCGTCTTTCTCTATTATCCGGTTGGGCGGGTTGTCAGGATATTTTGCTAAAGTATTTTTTCCGCTTCTTACGATCTTCTTATGCCAGTGTTTTTCTATTCCAAACTTTTGCAAAGCGAGGTCACAAACCTCTGCACATAATTGTTCTTCCGATTTTCCGGCAATAATTAAATTGTTCTCTTCAATAGCCTTGAAAAGCTGAATCGAAATTTTTTGTGCATGCAGTAGTTTTTCTTTCGTCATGTTGACTCCTTTATCACAAAATAAATGAGACAACGGGAGCAGAAAGTTAATCTACATTAACTTTACCCAGTTTTTTCTTTAAAGTGGATAAAAATTGCGGGGTAATTCCTAAATAAGAAGCAATGTCTTTTTGAGAAAACCGTTTTTCGGCGTATGGTTTCTTCTTTACAAACGAAAGATATCGCTCTTCGGCCGAGGTAGATAGTGCCTGGTTTATTTGTTCCCTTTGAGCAATGTATGCATTTTGAAAAACTATCCTGAAAAACCGTTCAAATTTTGTGATGCTGCGGTATAGTATTTCGAGGTTGCTCTTACTTATCTGTAGGAGTTCTGTATCTTCTATTGCTTTAATGGTCAATCGGGATGGAGTTTGTGTAAAAAAGCTATGCAGATCATCGGCCCACCATTCCTCGATACAAAAATCTATGATATGTTCTGATAGGTCCACACCCTGGTAGTATGTTTTTAAACAGCCTTTTACAATGAAACTTTCATACCTGCAAACATCTCCTTCCCGAAGTAAAAACTCCCCGGCTTTCAACGTTTTACTTTGCCAGAGTGAAGTGAAAAATGTTGTTTCTTCCGGAGTTAAGGAAACATGTCTTGAAATGCTGGAAAGTATAAGATCAAAATTCATAGCTGTGAATGTCTGAGTGAAGATAAGGAAATCGGAGATTCTTGATTTTATCAGGGTGTTTTTTGTTGGTGCAGATTATCGATACTTCCAGAAAAACGTTGCTTATAATTTCTTACTCTTTAGGCTGACCGATCAACAACTCATGAGCCGTTAGACTTTTATCTAACAGTGATAGCGATAAGTGAATGATCTGCTTTGACCACAGCTTCAGGACGAAGTTGTGTGTCAAACGGTATTGTTGCCTGCTCTCAGCAGTATTTCATAATTCAACCCATCGCTGTTATGTATGGTTCGTGATTATACAGTTTCGTGTGAAAGGCAATTGCTACCCTCCTGTTTTTGTAAGTGGGCGGCTTCTTCGAAGCCGATGCGTAGTCGGAGACGTACGCATAACTCTTGATTGTTGTTGGGTTCGTTATTGACTGGGAAGAGGACTATGGGTAACCGGGGATACAGTGAAATGCCATTTAATGTGGAGATAGTATGGAGAATCCATATAGAAGGGTCTCAGGAATGTCTGCCTAATGTCAGGGGGATATCTGATTAAAGTCTGCTTCCGGTCCCAGAAAGTCCCAAAATATCCCAGAAAGTCCCAACAAGTCCCAAAATGTCCCAAAATGTCCCAAAAAGTCAAAAGAGGATCAAAACGGGTCGAATAAAGTAGATTCTATAAGCAGATCAATGCGGCATATCGTGAAATCCGTAAATTGATTTACTGTATTGAAAAGTACGAAAAATTGATTGTATGGCAAAACCAAAATCTAATCCGAAATTATCCGGCCAGGTTGGTGACAAGGTATACAAAGACGGCAAATACGGTGCGGTTGTTCAGAGCATGCCCAAGGGAGGAGGCGGTAAGCCAGGTTCGCGGAGCAGAGAGCAGAATGTCCGCACGGCCTACCTGAACGAACTTGCCAGTGACGTGAACACGATCATCAGTAAATATGCCGGTACATTTAAAGAAGGCGGCTTTTATCAATCAATGCAAAGCCGTTTCCGTAGCGAGAAATTGGACAACAGGTTTCTCTTGCTGAAGACGCTGGAGGGGTTGGAAATTAATTCCAACTATCCGCTGGCTAAACTTGGTAAAGCACGTGTGACTGTTACTGCGCGCGGCGGGAAAATGACAGTTTCACAGGATGTAATCTATCATCCATCTGCATCTATAAAGGGACATAAAGCAGACTGTTACTCTTATGAATTGTTGTTGCTGATCTGGGTAAAAGATGAAGCGTCTGCATTCCCAATGGCAAAGAAAAGCGCATGGGTAAGGTTGGATGATGAAGTGCCGTTTTTTAAATATTACTTGGATCTGCCGGGAAATGCTACGGAATGGCTGGTATGTGTGAGGCAGATACTTGGCGTTAATGAAGAGCGGATCGAGGCTTTCGTTGCTGAAGGAATGCAGATTGTTTTGGCTGGCACTTCCAATAAAAAGGATCTGGCGCTGTATGAGCAAAAGAAAAAAGAGGCTGCGGAGTTGTTGAAGAAATCAAGCAAGAAAAAGAAGAAGGATGATGAAGGTCGTGTACAGCCTACAAAAAGGAAGAAGTAAATGGTATGCATGCCGACGAATTGCCGTTAAATTTATCACTGCCCCCGCCTTTTTACCAGACTGCTGTTATAGACCGTTCTTTTCTTCTCACTACGGTTTAAACTTTTCAAATGTCTTTCCATTAAATTTATACGCACCGTTTTCGTGTGTTCCAAGCCAAAGGTCGCCATTGTTATCCTTGTAAATGCTGAATAGCGTAATGTCTTTTGAGTCGGCTTGGATTTGATAATGTGTAACTTTTGTTCCATCATATTTCCAAACTCCATCACGATAAGTTACAAACCACAAATTATTCTCATTGTCTCTTACGGTTGAAAGATACTCATTCAGGCCTCGTGTGTTTTTTCCGTCTAAACTACCGATGCTCTCGTGTCTTGTATAAAATCTTTTGCTTTTTAAAGTTGTGCTGTCGTAGACACTGTAACGGTTTTCGGTATTAAACCAAAAGTCACCATTTTTGTCCTCCGTAATTGAACGGACTCCATTTGCACCTTCGTTGCGAAATTCGGTCACATCTTCTTCTGTAATCCATTCGAATGATTTTCCGTCGTAACGACATACTCCAACCGGATTTGTGCCAAACCAAATGTTTCCTTTCCTGTCTTTGTAAATACTATAAACATCAAATGGATTGTTAAGTTTAGGTGGCTTTGGGACTGTCAATTCATATAAGGTCTTTCCATCAAAGCGGTAAACTTTTTGGTTGGTTTGGTAGTTGGAAAACCGGAGTGTACAAATACGATGGTAAAAATTTGATAAATTATACAACAAAACAC
>JAGIAB010000350.1 GCA_017745135.1 Flavisolibacter sp. | reverse complement strand
GACAAGATAAATTTCACGCAGAGAAAAGGAGAACGCAGAAAAACATTCTTCTCTGCGTCCTCTGCACCTCAGCGTGAAATAAACTTTTCGAACGGCTTTGTCCCAGGTTGCATATCATTGCCAAATTAAATAGCTTGAAATATGAAAATATCAGTATTAAGTACATTAGCCATTCTGCTTACAACAAGCGGAGCGTTTGCTCAAATACTTTCGCCAACAGGCAATAAGCCACCTACTAAACCAGAGGATACCGAAGTGTATGAACCTGTTCCCAAGGTGGTGCAGGCAGATAAAGCATTTGATACGCCGCCTTCCGATGCTGTTATTTTATTTGATGGAAAAAATCTGGATGAGTGGGTTTTGTCGCGGGATAAATCTCCGGCTAAATGGAAAGTAGAAAATGGCGCTTTTACAGTTAACAAACCTTCCGGCGACATTCAAACAAAAAAAACATTTACCAACTATCAGTTGCATATTGAGTATTTGATTCCTTCCTACATCACCGGCAGTGGACAAGCACGTGGCAATAGCGGTATTTTTCTGGCAGCTACTAATGGCAAAGCAGGTGGATACGAAATACAGGTATTGGATGGCTATAACAACGAAAATAAAACCTATGTAAACGGAATGGTGGGAAGTGTTTATAAGGAATCGATCCCTTTAGTAAATCCTGCTAAAAAAGCCGGTGAATGGAATGTGTATGATATTATCTGGACAGCACCCACTTTTAATGAAGATGGTACAGTAAAAACCAAAGCCCGGATTACTGCATTCTTAAACGGTGTGCTGGTACAAAACAATTACGAAGTGCAAGGTGAAACTGCCTATATCGGAACACATGAGTATGTAAAACATGGTCCTGCACCAATCAAACTACAGGCACATGGTGACCGGAGCGAACCAATCAGCTATCGCAATATCTGGCTTCGCGAGTTGTAGGGTAGAGAGAAAGGCAAGCAGAAAGAATTCAGGTTATAAATGATGTATTCGATAGATAAAACTGCTTTTAAATTTTGTTTTTGTATAGCCGCGGCAATTCTTTGCCGCGAGCTTTTTTAATAGCAATAGGTGAATGTTTTTAAATTCATTTTAGTTTCCTAAGGCAGATCAAAATCACTTTTTTGAGTGGCGCTTTCATATTTCATAATCGCTATAAACTGACCGGACACCTTTTGGTTGCGTGAAGTGAAAGTAAGTACCTGTCCCGTGTTCCATTGCAAAAACCGTGGCCGCAGCAAACGCTATGGTTGTGTGAAGGAAAGGAGCTGTTTAACTTTTTGCCATTTGCATACTTTATGGTTTATAAGGTGTTCCATGAAACATAGGTTCGGCTTCTACTGCATTGGGCTCTACGGAATATGGCTGCTGCCGGCCCGATATAAACTTTTAAAACACTTTTTAAACACCATGGTTCGTGTCCTCGAGCCATGGTGTTATTTTAACTTAAGGCTATTGCTGATGAGAACCGAGTCATGGCGGTTCGAAGTTGCGCAAATAGATCCTTTTTAATGAACCTTTGCCCATTCATCGGGTTTGATAAGTTTGCGACCACCATCAGCAACGTATTTTGGGTTTTTTAATCCCACCATGTTTCACCTGCTACCATGTATTTTTCTTTCACCAGTTTTTCGTCAAGCGTAATGCCCAAACCAGGTTTGCCGTTAAACTGCAGGTAACCATCCTTCAACAAATCGACACCATAGCCCAATACGGCGTTGTCGCCATTGCAGCTTCTTCCATCAGCATTCAAAGGATTATTCATAAATACTTCATGCCCGGCAAACTCACGGACGGTTGCCGCCCAATGGGCAGATGCTACCGTTGCCACAGGGCCGGCAACGTTATGGGTAGCTACAGGAATATAATAGACTTCCGCAAGGTCAGCTATTTTTTTAGCCTCTAGTAATCCCCCGGCCATGGAGATGTCGATTTCAATTTTATTCACTGCTGCGTTAACAATAAACGGCCTGAAATCATCGCGGGTATAGAGGTTTTCACCAGTAAGGATGGGCACTGGTGAACGATCAGTCAATTTTATCCATTGCTCGTTGTAAGCAATAGGCAGCGGATCTTCAAACCACCAGGGCTTAATAGGAGCAACGGCATGGGCCATACGTAATGCGCTATCAAAATCAAATTCCCAATGCGCATGCACTGCAATGTCAAAGTCTGGCCCTACGGCATCCCGCAAGTTTTGATAACCACGGGCATTGCGATCCACCTCAGCGTTGGACATCATCCGGTTGTCTAATTGCTCCCATCGCTGGTCGCGCATGATGTCAACCTTAGCTGCGGTAAACTTTTGTGTTTTCATTCGCGCCGCAAACTCAGCGCAGGAGTCTTTGCTCATCATATCTCTTGGGCGGCTGGTAGTATAAGCACGAACTTGTTTGCGATGTGCGCCTCCGCCTAATATGTTGTGTACGGGTTGATCGGCCAGCTTTCCAAGAATATCCCACAGCGCAAATTCCACCCCGGTAATAGCATGTAAAGGAATGCCATGATTGCCGCCGTAATAGGATGTGCGGGTACTCATCTTAAACACCAGTCGCTCCAGGTCGTAAGGATCTTGTCCTACCAGAATAGGTTTAATTACATTTAGAACTATATCCTTGGCACCCATGCTGTTCTCATCATGGTGACACTCACCTATGCCAATAATGCCCGCATCCGTTTCTACCTTCACCAGCAGGCTTGGTCTGAAACCTATTCGGGTGCGAACACATTTAACATTCGTGATCTTTACTTTCCGGGCATTTGGTGATGCTAACAGATTCAGATAGGGGCTAAACACGGATGCTGCTCCGGCTAACGCGATATTTCGTATAAAGCTTCGTCTTTTCATTGTATAAAAAATAAGATTTTAAAATTCGTTACAAGGACATAACGAAAACCTGGTAGTCCAATTATTGAATATTTTCTTTACTTCTCACTGGTAAAATACCGTGGAATTATGTCCGTAATTATTACCACTCATCCCCACCACTTTTCGCCTTCTATCAGATGTTTCATGGCTACATCTTTATTCAAATCCAAGCCCAAACCTGGTTTGTCAGAAAGTTGAATGTGACCGTCTTTTATAATATCCAAATCATAGTTAATCAACGTGCCCCACCCACCATGGCCATCACGTGAATTTGCAGTGTAATCATAACTTTCATGACCAAGGAAATCTTGCATTGTAGCTGCGGCATTGGCAGAAGCTATGGTAGCAACTGGTCCCATCACATTGTGTGTGGCCACCGGCATGTAATACAGGGCTGCCAGATCGGCAATCTTTTTTGCTTCCAGCAAACCACCCGCCATGGAAATATCAATTTCAACGATGTGAACTGCGTTATTGATAATGAAAGGAAGAAAATCATGGGCTGTATATAAATTCTCTCCGGTTAGAATGGGTATTGGCGAATTGGCCGCAAGTGTCTTCCACGATTCATTATAAGCAATAGGCATCGGGTCTTCAATCCACCAGGGACGGATAGGTTCAAGAGCCCTGCAAAACGCCAATGAATCAGCCAAATCAAATTCCCAATGGCAATGAACAATGAGTTCAAAATCATCACCACCAATTTCTCTCATATTGGAAAATGCCTGAACGTTCTGTTTTAATTCTGCATGAGATAATCTGCGGTTTAATTCGCGGCCAGGCCTTTGTGAAATACGAAAGGGTTTTGCGGCCGTCCATTTCTGAACCGAGTTGTTTACATAATCAAACCATTCTTTAACAACAGCCTTGTCAAGCATATTGCGTGGCTGGCTTGTAAGATATGCCCGCACTTTATCGGTAAAACAGCCTCCACCTAAAATTTTACGGAGCTGCTTGTTC
>JAGIAB010000034.1:8993-15024 GCA_017745135.1 Flavisolibacter sp. | reverse complement strand
AAGTAACACTATCAAACGCTGTTGATAAACGTTTTGCCGGTTGATCAACTGACACGTAATGAAAGCGTTTGTTGGTACGCTCTGGTCCACCTTCGCCTGCAAACATTCTTGTTGGATCTTCTTCCGCTCTTTTTAATGGAAACACGCCTGAAGTAAATGGAAATTTTCCCGGAAAATTTTCCTGCAGGCGCCATCTTAAAATATCACCCCAATCTTTAAAACGGGGGACAGCAATTTTTGGAATATTAGTTCCTGATAGAGATTTCGTGTACAACGGTTGCTGAATAATTTTTCCACGAACATCGTACTCAAAAAATTCTTTTTGATAAAGGCTCTTGGTTTCTTCCCACTCGTTGATCAGTTTTTTGCAGACAGGAAACAATTGTTTATCAAAATGAGCGATCTGGTCTTCAACAGCATTCAAAGCCGTTTCGTTTTTGGCACTTCTTAAGATGGCCCTTGCACCATGTAACTGGTACAATTTGGAAGCGATGTTTGCCTGCTCCTCGGCCAGCTTATTATAATTCCGTACTTCATCTGATATTTCAGAAAGGTAGCGAACTCTTTTTGGAGGAATGATTTGTGATTTGGTTTTAGTGTCCTGCACATGCGCATGCAGTTCAATGGTCCCAAATTGAACACCGGATTTTTTTTCAACAGCAACCATCAGTTTTTCAAACAATTCGTTGATGCCTGCATCGTTGAATTGTGCTGCGATGGTACCAATCACCGGCAACTCTTCATCCTTTGCATTCCATAACTGGTGATTACGCTTGTATTGTTTGCGAACATCGTGCAAAGCATCCAATGCACCGGCTTTGTCAAATTTGTTGATGGCAACGACATCGGCATAATCCAGCATATTAATCTTTTCCAGTTGAGACGCTGCACCATATTCTGGTGTCATTACATAAAGACTGACATCACAATAATCCAAAATAGAAGCATCGCTTTGCCCCACGCCTGCGCTTTCCAAAATAATGAAATCGAATTGGGCGGTTTTGCAGATGTCAATAGCTTCCTGCACATATTCGCTTAAAGCTTTATCGCTTTCCCTTGTTGCCAGCGAACGCATGTAAACACGTGGAGAAGAAATCGAATTCATGCGAATGCGATCGCCCAACAAAGCCCCTCCTGTTTTTTTCTTGGAAGGATCAACGGAGATGACGGCGATGGTTTTATCGCTGAAAGCATTCAAAAAGCGGCGGACGATTTCATCAGTCACGGAAGATTTACCGGCACCTCCAGTACCGGTAATTCCAAGTACTGCCCCCTTCCGACTTCCCCCTGTAGGGGAAGCCATCAACTCACTCGCCTCGCTTTTCGAAGATTCATTTGCTGATTCATCCTTTCCGTTTTGCAATTTTTCAATAACAATTCTATAGTCTTCACCAGTTTCAGCAAGTGTAATTGCTCTTGCTATTCTTCTGATATCTTTCTTTTCATCAAGTGGAAGCTTACCATTCCATTTTTTTGCTGCTTGCCAATAATCAGTGGCTTCTGCCTTAGTTCCCCCACCGGGGGACAGGGGGCTGCACTCCCGGATCAGGTCTTCAATCATTCCCTCCAAACCCATCTTACGGCCATCATCCGGAGAATAAATGCGGGTAATACCATAATCGTGAAGCTCTCTGATCTCCTGGGGAAGAATGGTTCCTCCACCCCCGCCAAATATTTTTATGTGACCACATCCATTTTCTTCAAGCAGGTCTTTCATGTATTTAAAAAACTCAACGTGTCCGCCCTGGTAAGAAGTAATGGCAATGCCTTGGGCGTCTTCTTCAATAGCACATTCAACAATTTCATGAACACTGCGGTTATGTCCCAGGTGAATGATCTCGGCTCCTTTGCTTTGTAAAATGCGGCGCATGATGTTGATGGCTGCATCATGCCCATCAAAAAGCGAAGCGGCTGTAACGATACGGATCTTATTTTTTGGCTGGTAACTCATATGGCAAACGATGAAGCAAATTTACGCCAAACCGCTCTGTTCACGCATTTAGCATGATTTACGGGTGCAGTGCACAAGAATCGCAACGGTTTTTTAAATGGCTGCTACTTCAAAGAGTTTTATTAAAGAAAGAAAAAACAATTGAGTTTAAACCGCAACAATAGAATTACTATTTCATTCAGCAACACAACCATTTGATCAGCTCATAAACATTTTCATCAAATTAAAGAGCAAAGTCATGTGAATAAATTTTACACTTAACGTGAATTATTTTTCACTACATCTCGTTTGAAACTTCATTGATGGATTTTATTTTCGTTATAATGACACTGGACGAATTCACTCTCTTAGATGATGCAAGGCAGGCAGAAACCTTATTGGAGCAGGGTATCTACCTGACCAAGCGCCTGTACAAAAATTTCTCCATCATTTTATATCAGCTCGATAGTTTTTACGTGGAAGTTTATCATAATCTCCGTTTTGATATCATGCAGGGCATGCGTTGCTTCGAAGATGATGATGCGCTCCAGCCTTATTTGGAATCAATTGATATTTCTCCGCTGGTAAGTTGATCATCGCATTTCTTTTAATTTCTCTCGTAAAAACTGCAAGTAATATTGCCATTGTCTTGTATATGCATCAATCCTACATTTGGTTCAAGGCATTGAAAAGAACCAAAACTAATGGGACGGGAAAAAATCTTGGTGGTCGATTCTGACCTCGATTCTCTATCTAAAATTTATTTAGCGCTTATTCACAGGAGATTTAAAGTGGAAGCTTGTAACAATCCGGAAGAATTCTATGACCGGATGAAGCGTTTCAAACCTGCGGTTGTTATCCTGAATTTGGATGAATACCGTATTCGCAGTGAAAAATTAAAACAACCCGCAATTGTATTGGTTGACAACGAAAAACACGAGGTTCAGTTGAATGATGGCGACATTTTACTCACCAAACCAGTGCCTGTAGACGAACTACTAAAAGCCGTTGAAAGGCTGATTTAGAATTGACCGAAGATGGGGTTGTTCAGTATCTCTCTTATTTTTTCTTTGGCCTGTTCAATTACAGATGGATCAACTTCTTCAATCTCTATCAACTCACCATACCGTTCAATAATCCTGAATGAAGGAGCAGTTTTATTGGTTAGTGTAGGGTGAAAATTGAATTGCTTTCGATCTTTTTCAAAGTCGATGTAGTATTGGGTAGGAACATTGTCAACTACCAGGGTCAGGATTTCTCTGATCATGATTTTGGCTGCTTAGTAAAAATACTGTCGTTTCGCGTAAAAATACTAAGTAGAATCAGCAAATGCAATACCCCCTGAAAAAAATATTTTTAATAGTTGCTTATCATTCCTGCTCAATGATTTGCACGTTCCAGCGGTTCCGGATCAGGTAAGTTGTCAGCATCATTTTCATGTTTTCTATAGACAAACCCAGGTACAGGGCTACCATCGCCAGGATCTCGCTTTCATTATCATCTATTTTGCCATCGGCAGTCATCAATTCGCAGCACATGGCAAAAAGTGTTTCTTTAAAATCATCCAAAATCAGAGGAGCACAATGCTCAATAAGTGCCCTGCTCCCATGCTCGGCTTGCAGCGAAAGGGCTTTTATGGTTAGATCGTTCAGCGAGGAAGATTTAAATTTTGAAGAAAGTACAAGCATTCTCGAAAGTTGTTCTATTTGCGATTGGGTCATTGGTTTGTTGTTCGCCATTACTGAAGCAAACAAAATGGCAACTGCGGCTTCCTGTTCGTTGGTTATGGGTATGTTTTCCATCTTTCAAATGTAATTAAGACAAATGGAAGCCGCCTGATTTACTTGCGTTTTGAAAAATCATTGGCTTTTACCTCTCTTCTTGCGTAACTTTTCAAGAAAAATTTTATGGCCCAAAAGCGTAAACATCACCATCATGCCACCCCAAAGCATATTAACATTCCTGCGCGGCAGCGTACCAAGGGAAGAATTATCTGGGCGATTTTGTTTGCTGTATTCGGTATTGTACTGGCTTTTTTTGCAGCAGGAGATAATTGGATTATTTTAGTGATTGCAGCAATTGTAGCAGGACTCATCGGCTATGTTGTTGGAAGAAATATGGAACAGGCAGCTTCGGAGTAGTACTTCAATAAACTAAAGAGCGCAGGAGAACCGATAAAAGGAATGAATATTCTTATTTCCTTTTTACTATTTATAGGGCTGATTCTAATACTGTCCTTTATAGGCCCTCAGATTTATAAGGTGAATAATGCTTTTTTTAGGCAGGAAGAATTCCAATTAAACAGACACTTACCTCTATTGGAATAAGCATTTTAGCAATACTTTGTTATGTAGTTTTTGCAGTTCTGATCTTTATTTTTTTGGGCCGATTTATATAACGGACTAAACGAGCAAGATTACCCACACTTTGATAATCCTATTCCACCTAATTTTAGGCCCAATCTTACACTATGGCCATTCGCATTTTTATTACCGGCGGCACTTTCGATAAAGAGTACAATGAACTAACCGGCCAGCTTTATTTTAAAGATTCTCACTTACCCGAAATGCTGGAGCTGGGAAGAAATTTAGTTCCGGTTGAAATCAGAACCCTGATGATGGTGGACAGCCTGGAAATGAGCGACGATGACCGCAACCTGGTGGCCGAACATTGCATCAAAAGCCCGGAAGACAAAATCATCATTACCCACGGAACCGATACCATGGCCGAAACAGCCAAGGTGATTGATGGAAAAGTAAAGAACAAAACGATTGTACTTACCGGTGCCATGGTACCTTATAAATTTGGATCATCTGATGGGTTGTTTAATTTAGGAAGTGCCATGGCTTTTGTGCAAACCCTTTCGCCCGGCGTATATGTGGTGATGAACGGAAGATGTTTTAATGCCAACAATGTTCGTAAGAATAAAGAGACCGGCGAGTTTGAAGAAATTCAAAAATCATAACTATGGATTTTGGCCGCGTTCCCGAAAATGAATTATCCAAAGTGAATTTCAAATTGCCTCCTGAGCCGGCAATGAATCAATCCGTGCTCAAAGGCAAAAAAGCAAAAGGTCCTGAAGTCTACATTGGCTGCGCCAAATGGGGAAGAAAAGAATGGATTGGTAAGATCTATCCCAAAGGAACGAAAGAAGCCAACTTCCTTGATGAATATGTAAAACATTACAACTCTATTGAATTAAACGCCACCCATTATAAACTGTACAAACCTGCTGATCTTCAAAAATGGATTGATAAGGTTAAAGGCAAAAATTTCAAATTCTCTCCAAAGGTTTACCAGGGCATCAGTCATTTTGGTTCTTTAAAGGACAAGCAGTTTTTGACGGATACTTTTTTAGAGAGCATCGTAAGCTTTGGCAAACACCTGGGGCCGATTTTTCTGCAGGTGAGTGATAAATTCGGACCAAAGCGAAAAGATGAATTATTTGAATATTTAGGATCATTACCAAAAGATGTACAATTCTTTTTGGAAGTAAGACATCCGGATTGGTTTACAAAACCAACCAGCGATGAATTGTTTGAGAAGCTACGGAAATTAAACATCGGCGCTGTAATTACCGATACAGCGGGACGAAGAGATTGTTGCCACATGCATCTCACCATTCCCAAAACCTTCATCCGTTTTGTCGGCAACAGTTTGCACAAAACCGATTTCCCAAGAATTGATGCCTGGGTGGAACGAATGAAATACTGGCTGGATAGCGGCATTCAGGAAATTAATTTTTTCATGCATATGCACGACGAAGCCACCTCGCCTGAACTCACTGTTTATTTAGTAGAAAAAATGAACAAAGCTTGCGGACTTGATTTGATAGCGCCAAAGTTTGTCGACAGTCAATCAAAATTGTTTTAAGAACTACTTAACCTTCCACTGAGCCATATTCTTTCCTGTTACCGATGAGTCCAGTACTTTTGATGGATCATAAATGTGTATAACAAAAATCAAAATCATGAAGCTCCACCATCTTCTCATTGTTTGTTTGAGTGCCACCTTCTTCACGTCATGTATCAGCAAAAAGAAATTATTGGCCGAACAGGATAAATATGCAAGGCTGAACACTTTTTACATGCAGGTTCAGGA
>JAGIAB010000034.1:0-8983 GCA_017745135.1 Flavisolibacter sp. | reverse complement strand
GGTTCAGGACGATCTTAAAAAATGCCGCGAAGACGAAATTGAGGCCGCCAGAAAAAGGGCATTACTGGAAACTGAGATCGCAGGCCTGAATAAGCAAATCGATTTTTTGAAAGAGAATAACAACACAGTGATCAACCAGTTGAAAGATCTTTCCGTTATTTCCAGTTCACAGGCGCAAAGCATTCAGAAGTCTTTGGAAAACATCGGCGCCAAAGATCTTTATATTCAAAACCTTCAATCAGCCATTGCAAGAAAGGATTCGTTAAACATGGCGCTGGTGATGAACTTAAAAGGCGCTTTAAATGACATCAACGACCAGGATGTTGAAATCAAAGTTGAAAAAGGCGTTGTGTTTATTTCCATCTCTGATAAAATGCTTTTCAAAAGCGGTAAATATGAAGTAACCGATAATGCCATGAATGTTTTAGAAAAAGTGGCGCAGGTGCTGAACAGCAAACCTGATATTGAATTCATGGTAGAAGGCCATACCGACAATGTTGCCATTAAAAACAATCTCCTTGTCGACAACTGGGATCTGAGTGTAAAGAGGGCAACTTCGGTTGTTCGCATCCTTCAAAATAAGTTCGGTATTGATCCAAAAAGAATGACCGCAGGTGGAAGAGGTGAATACATTCCTGTTCAAACCAACGAAACTGCAGAAGGCAAAGCTGCCAACCGCCGTACAAGAATTGTGATCCTGCCTCAGCTTGACCAGTTCTTTAAATTGCTGGAGAAGCCACAGAGTTAATAAAAAATCGATCAAAACATAAAGCCGCTATGCAAAGCGGCTTTTTTTTATTTCAATTGAACAAAAGAAAATTTGCGGAAAAGCAGAAAGCAGTTTGTGTTGGTTATGAGAGGTAATTCATGTACCGAACGGTATTGCTTATTGATCGTCGGTTACGTCGCACTCTTGTGCGTTCTAATCGCTTATCAGCGGCCCATCCCGACCTTCCCGGTGGGAAGGCCACCAACGCACAGCCCTTACTTACACAACTATTTCTACTGCTATCAACTATTCATTCAAATCATCCTTCGTATATGTTCGGCTCCTACGGAGCCGCATCCATTGGATGATTCTTTTTTCTACCTAGATTTCGCTCCTACGGAGCTATGAGGAAACCACAACGTTGGTGAATGTTCAATTCATTAATGGCACTTGCATTATGTCCAATAAAATTACTGAACGTAGAAGTGAGTGACACAAGGAACGATGACAGTAGTAATGAAGATGGCTACACAATCATCAATCTTCTTTTAAAGGACTCATTTTAAATAAGCAGAATCCTCTGACTTCTGACCTCGTTTCTTTAAACGATTATCGAATAAACAAAAGCCTCTTCGACCTTCCCGATAGCTATCGGGATCCCCACCGGGGGACAGGGGGCTAAAACAATCTTAACTGCACTCCCTTAGTCCTCTTTGGCGGCTTTGCATCACCAAAAACAGTTTTGCCGCCATACTTCCAGCTTTCCGCAATTTCTTTTTCAATTAATTGTTTCAGGTTATCGGTAGGAATAAAATCTTTTTCTGCTTTTGCTGCGATCTCGTGAATTTTTTTGATGGCTTCTGCTTTATCGTTCTGTCCAATTTTTGCACGTTGCACTGCTTTTTGCAAGGTGCTGATCACTTCATCATAGGTTTTTGTGGGAACAGGAAACGGATGACCATCCTTACCACCATGTGCAAATGAAAAACGTGCCGGATCTTTAAAACGGGATGGCGTTCCATGAATTACTTCGCTAACCAGTGCCAATGATTGCACCGTTCTGGGGCCTACGCCCTCTAACAATAACAGCTCTTCAAAATCCTTCGGTTGAGAATCATGCGCCAGCCAAAGAATGCTTCCCAGTCTTTTTAAATTCACATCTTCACTTCTTACATCATGATGGCCCGGCATGATAAGATGCTGGATTTCCTGCATCATTAATTCCGGCTTTTCTTGCGTGATATTTAAAATTTTTTCTCTTGTGGTATTGGCTTCGGTTGCGGTAAGGTTTAAGATTGGTCCCTGGTTTTTTCCGCATATTGCTGTATGCGGTTCTTCAACAAAACTTTTTACATGTTGCGAATGCCAATGATAGCGCCTTGCCATGGCATCGCCTTCACGCATGCCTTGCTGAACCACCGTCCAGTCGCCGTCATTGGTTACTATAAAATTGTGGATGTACAATTGAAACCCATCCTGCACTGCAGTGTTGTCAACTTTTGCACTCAGCTTGCTGAAACGCACCAGTTCATTTCCGTTCAGTCCTGTTTGTTCACTGATCAGCAATAATTCTTTTGGAGCCTCTTTTGAAAATTTTCCCTTTCCACCGGCAATATAAATTCCGAGTTCTTTCGAGTAAGGATTGATTGCTCGTTTTAATTCGCCCATCACCGATGTTGTAATGCCTGAAGAATGCCAGTCCATTCCCATCACCGCACCAAAACTCTGGAACCAGAAAGGATCGCTCATGCGACTTAAAAATTCCTTCTTCCCATACTCTTCTATAATGGCCTCCGTAATAGCAAAACCCAGCTTTGCCATTCGTTCATATAACCATTTAGGAACATAACCTGTGTGTAAGGGAAGATCAGCAGAACCACTACGCTTCATCATTTAAAAATACTGAATTGTCAAGGGTTAGCAGTGGTATAATCTGTTAAGATGTGAGTGAAAAGTTTTGCTTATTGATATTCAAAACCAGCTCGTAAAATCATTATTTACCACGCCTCTTTTACCAATTGCTTATTGAAACCCAATGCCACCAATTGCTCATACGCATTCCACACTTCATCCGGAATATGCTGGTGAATTTGAAATCCTTTCTCTGCATAAACACGAATGCGTTGCAGGTCGCCAACCATAACATTGATTACCTGTTCCAGTGGTGCTTCAACGGTTGGATACGCTTCGAACGAAATTTGCGGAGAGGTTACATACACTGTTTTGCCCGGCCATTGTTTTTGAAAGGTGGCATAGGTTCTCCTTTCCATGTATGGCTTCTGAACCAAAATGAAGCTTTGCGGATCCAAACCTTTTTCCTGCAGGAGCTGGCGGGTGAACAAAACATTTTCACCGGTGTTGGTGGAACGGTTCTCAATCAGTATATCTTTTTCGGGAACGCCTTTTTGCAAAGCAATTTTTGCAAACAGACCGGCTTCCGTTTCAGTCCATAGATCTTTCGTCAATCGTCCAAGACCTCCTGAAAAGATCAGCAACGGTGCCCAGCCCTGCAGGTAAATATCCACTGCTCTTTCTGCCACTCTTGTATCATGACTTCCCAATACAAAAATGCAATCGGCTTTTTGCAGCGGTGTGTTCATGTGATGATAATCCCAAACAATTTTTGCCAGTTGAAGAACTTCGGATGTGATCATGTTGGTTTTTTTTATCTGTACTTATTAACCAATAAATATAGCAAGAGAGTTTGCAGCCTTAATTTTTGAAAAGAACAGGACAGGTTAAACCGAAAGAATGTGCAGATCTTTATAACTTACATACTCCATTAATTTTTGAATCACCGTCATGATTACAAGAGCAGTACCTAAGTTGCCCTTCATCGAAAAACAACAAACCATTGAGTTCTATGTCAACGGGCTTGGATTTAGTTTACAGTCGGATTATAGTGATTATTTTATCATCAGTTTTTCAGAGGCAGAGCTGCACTTCTTTTCTTATCCAGGCCTTGAGCGGAATCAGTCAGACTTTATGATCTACCTGAGGGTGAATACGGAAATAGATGGTTTATACGAGACCTTGCAAAAAAATAATATTGCCATTCACCCAATGGTAAGCTGGAGGATAAGCCCTGGAAACAAAGAGAGTTCTCCATCATCGATCCTAACGGCACCCTGCTCACTTTTGGACAAGCGATAAAATAAGTAGTGCTGCAAGCCTTACAGAAAGAGATTTAAAAGGATTTAGCAATTATCACCGCATACACTCACCATGTGATCAACAATCTTGTTCAGTCGTGAAAAATCATCAGGCTTTGTGATGAACTCGATACCGAGCGAACGAAACAGGATCTGGTCATTAGGGTTATGGCTTGAAGTAAAAATGATCACCGGGATTGAGGAGAGATTCAGCTCGTTCCTGATTTTCTTAAAGGTTTCTTTTCCATCAAGGAAGGGCATGTTCAGGTCCAGCACAATAAGGCAGGGAAGCTGCGAAGATTCCATTTTATCACTTAAATACTCTATGGCTTTTAAACCGTTTTCTGCAAATACAGCGTTTACTTTCGGATTCACAATTTCCAATACGTCTGCAAGGATATCCCTGTCATCCGCATCATCATCAACAAACAAAATGGTTTTATTCATTGTCCTCTTTTTTCAGGGGTTTTAAATTCGGTTTCAGTTACAAATCCGTTTTCAGCGCTTACAACATTCGCCGGCAAATAAATGGTAACAGTTGTGCCTTCATTCAATTTACTATCGATAGCAATAGAACCGTGGTGATTGTTCGTTATTTTTTTACAAATGGCCAATCCCACTCCGCGACCACTTTCGTTGTGCAACCGTTTAAACAATTCAAACAACTGCGTTTTGTACGCAGGATTAAAACCAATTCCTTTATCGGTGATGGTTATTTTGGTATGATCAACATATTTATACCGGCCTTCCATATTTTTAAACTGGTTCAGTTGCACTTTATGCAATACAATGGAAATAAAAACTTCATCTCCCTTTCTAAATCGTACCGCGTTTGATAACAGGTGGTAAAAAAGTAATTGAACCTGCTCGGTATCGCCTTCAAAATCCTCATGTATTTCTGTTTTGATCTCCAACCGCACCCCCGGAAATTCGGCTTCCAGTTTTTTCACCACGGAGGAAAGCAGTATATTGAATGAAATGCGTTCAATGTCAAGCGGTGCATCGTTCAGCCATACGTATTGCTGAAGGCCGGACAATATGCTGTGCATCTGATCCGAAACCTTCTTTATCCGCTCCACCAGCCTCCTTTGTTCTTTTTCCCCATGACCTTCAATCAGCATACCTGAGAACAGGGAAAGTTTTCGCAAGGGTTCCTGCATATCGTGTGTTACCACGCGGCTGAACTGGTTCAATTCATTGTTTTGTTTATTGACAAGAGATATCTGGCGGTCCAGTTCTTCAGAACGTTTCTGCAGTTGCTGCCTGGCATGAATGAGCGCCGTATTTTCATGCAATGCATTTTGGGCTTCTTTTTTTGCAGCGATCAGTTCTTCTTCAAACTTTTTGCGGTTGTAAACAATAATGCCTACATGCATACTTACTGCCGTATCACCAACCATCTTTCTTTCTGCATTGATCAATACCGGTACCTGTTCGCCGTCTTTTCTTTTTAGTGTGATGTAGATCTCTTCGGCGTGACCCTGCATTTTTAAAAGAGGGAAAAAATGGGTTTGTTGAAAGATGCGTGTGGCGATGGTGAAAATGATTTCACTTTTTTTGCCGGTCAACTCATTGCGATGGTATTGTAAAACTGCACACAAACAATCATTCACTTCCAGCAGGGTTCCGTCATCCGCTGAAGAAAAATAAAGACAGGGTGCCTGGTCAAAAAGATTTTGCATCAGGCAGCCTGTAACAGGTACTCTTTGATTAAAGAAACGGTTTCTTCCGGTTCGCTCATATGCGGGCAATGACCTGTAGCCTTCATCACACGCAGGATGCTATTGGGAAGATTTTTATGCAGGTAGTTTCCCACCTCAAGCGGTGCAATAATATCTTCCGAGCATTGAAGTATGAGTGAAGGAATTTTTGTTTTTCCAAGATCGTGCCTGTTATCGGAGAAGAATGTGGCTTCTGCAAACTGCCTCGCTATTAAAGGATCGGTGGAGCAAAAACTTTCAGTAAGCTCTTCGCCCAAATGCGGACGGTCTTTATTTCCCATGATATTGGGCGCCAGAAAATTAGCCCAGCCAATGTAGTTCTTCTCCATGGTGTCAAGCAAACCTTCAATATCTTTTCTTTCAAAGCCGCCCCTGTAATCATCGTAATTGATATAGCAAGGCGAAGGCCCCACCATGATCAGCTTTTCAAAATATTGAGGCTGTTCAATAGCTGCTAATAAACCGATCATTGAACTTACCGAGTGGCCCACAAAAATGGTATTCCTTAAATTCAATTCTTCGCAAATGTCCAGCATATCCTGTGCATAGCCCTGTAAAGAAGAATAGCGTTCCTGGTTGTACGCTGATTTATCGGATTTGCCGGCGCCGACATAATCAAAGAGGATGATCTGGTAATCATTTTCGAAAGCAGGAGTTAAGTATCGCCACATGTTTTGATCACATCCGAAGCCGTGTGCAAACATCATGGGCTGCCGGCCTTTGCCAAATACTTTTACATTATTTCTTTGGGAAATTGTTGCTGTCATGGTTTCGTTTTGTTAAAGGTGTGATGGGAAGTACAGACCGAAATTAAAGCATTTGGGCATAGAACATTTAAACAAGAGTATAAATCCTGACGCTTTGGTTTATTATTATAGGTTCTTTACAAAAACCTTTGCAGGCACATTATTTTATAGTTAAAGCTTTTACTAAAGCCCATTTATTAAAATATGCCTGCAATTACTATTTGTGCATAAATTCGGTCTCTCAACTAAACATCACCATACGAACAATAGCACTGCTATTGTAAACCTTTATAGATGATCCTTATTGTAGACGATAAACAGGAAAATATTTTCTCTCTCAATACTGTTTTACAACAGCACGGCTTTGATACCGATACAGCACAATCGGGCGAAGAAGCGCTGAAAAAATTACTAAAAAGAGAATATGCACTCATCATTCTTGATGTGCAAATGCCAGGCATGGATGGTTTTGAAGTAGCAGAAGCCATTACCGGCTTAAATAAAACCAGGGACATTCCCATCATTTTTCTTTCCGCAGTCAACACGCATAAAAAATTTATTACAAAAGGCTTTGAATCGGGTGCCGTAGAATACCTGACCAAACCTGTCGATCCGGATATTCTTATTTTAAAAGTGCGGAACTTCTATCGTCTTTATGAAAAGACCGCAGCTTTAAAAGAAGCAGAAAGAGCCTTGACCAATACCGTGCAGGATCTGCAAAAAACTTTGGAAGCGCTTCCTCAACTTGCTTTTACTACCGACAGGGATGGAAACCTGGAATATACAAATCAGCAATGGCTGGATTACTCAGAAAGCAAAGATTCGTTTCCCGAAACTTCAAATGGCTCTCTTCGATCACAATGGGAAAAATTAATCGGTAAAGGCAAAGCAGTAGAAACAGAAGTTGCTCTGAAAAACATTCGCGATGAGCAGCTCTACTATCATTTGTTGCGGGCTACGCCTTTAATAGTTAATGGACTAATTACAAGATGGGTAGGTACGCTTACCTCCATTCATCAACAGAAAATGATGAATGAAATACTGGAAAGAAAAGTGGCTGAGAGAACCAGGGAGTTGCTGGAAGCTATTCGTGAGTTGGAGATCAGCAATAATGATCTGCAGCAATTTACTTCCGTAGCTTCTCACGATTTGAAAGAGCCTCTGCGCAAGATCCAGTTCTTTGGAAACATGCTGGCAGAAAGGGCAAATCTGAGCGAGGACCTGGCAAACTATCTCGAAAAGATCATTCGCTCATCCAGCCGCATGAGTAATCTCATCGATGACCTGCTTTCTTTTGCTTCATTGTCCAAACCTAATGTGTTTCAGTTGACAGATCTGAATAGCATCATCAATGACATTCTTATTGATCTGGAATTGACCATTGCAGAAAAAAATGCCTCCGTTCGTATCGAACCGATACCGCAACTGGAAGTTATTCCAGGATTGATCCGCCAGTTGTTTCAAAACCTGATCAGCAATGCTATTAAATTCAGTAAGCCAGGCACACAGCCCCACATCCAGATCATTGCCGATTTGATTGACCAACCAGGTGTAGAAGGGAAACCAGTAAAGGACGGTACATTTTGCCGGATTGCCATTAGTGATAATGGTATCGGCTTTGAAGAAAAATATGCCGAAAAGATCTTCACCATTTTTCAAAGACTGAATGGAGTGTCGGAATACGAAGGCACCGGAATTGGATTAGCCATTGCAAAAAAAATTGTTGATCGCCACAATGGGATGATCATGGCGAAGAGTTTGCCGGGACAAGGCGCCACTTTTTATGTCATTCTTCCGTTACGGCAGAATGAAACACAGAAATTGAGAGAAGAACAATTAACCGCTTAAAAAAGAAGCCTGAAAAGTCATGAATACATTTTTCAAAAAACTTTCTTTGTCCGCTAAGCTAATGCTAATGGCTATTGTGCCTTTAGCCTTACTTGTCTATTTCGTTATTCAGATCTACAACGAAAAAACAGAGAAGATTGGTGTACTGGACCACTACCTTGACCGGATTGAATTGTCGGCCAGCATCAGCAATGTTATTGATCAATTGCAAACAGAAAGAAGATACAGTTTCGGCTATGTCATCAACCGCGAATGGAAAACCGAAATGTTACTGCAAAGAGCAAAAACAGATAGTGCTGTTCAAAACCTTAGTAGAAGTGAGCAGACGGACAGCATTGAAACGTATACCTTCCTCGATAGCCTTGGTACCATACGCATAGGCATTGATAATCTTGTCCTCAACCCAATGCAGGTAACTAGTTTTTACACCAATACTCTTTTTCGTTTAAATACATTGAATCTTGTGTCCGCAGGTAATATCACCTACCTGCAACCGGTGTATGGCGATCTGCAGGCACAGAAATTACTTTCCGAAATGGTCACCTACCTTGGGTTGATCCGTGCTAATGTTTATTACGGTTTGTATTCACAGGCGCCAGCGTCGCAAACAGCAGAAGGCCTGCGATCTATTTACGACATCTACAAAAGTTATGAAAAAGAGTTTCGTTTAAAAGGATCACTGTCAGCCATCCAGGCCTTTGAAAAGATGAATGTCAACACCGACTACAGGCCTACGATATTGTATATCGAAAATTTTCTGCGCACCGGCCAGTTTGATAGCACCTATACAACTGAACGATGGTGGAC
>JAGIAB010000349.1 GCA_017745135.1 Flavisolibacter sp. | reverse complement strand
ATTCAGAATGGCGGAGGAGAGAGGCATTGATACCTATGTCATTCCTTTCAACATTTTTGTAAGTCCTGAATTTGCAAAAGCACACAACGTGGCGATGGATAATTTGGAGCATCATTTTTATGTAAATGGCGATACGTCTGAAATTATAAAACGCTATACAAGAGAATGCGTAGCACAATTGCTGCAGGAATATCCTGATCTTGACGGAATGGGATTAACGTTGGGCGAAGGAATGGCCGGCATGACACCCGAGCAAAGAGAAGCATGGATGAAAGCAACCATCATTGAAGGTATGCGCCTCGCAGGACGTAAGTCAAAGCTGGTGCATCGCATTCCTTTTTCAAGTACTACGGCTTCTTTGGGTGTTACCACTATTGAAACAGAGCAACTAACCCGCAAAGGAATTGAACAGGAGGCCGCCATGGATTTTATTGAGCAACCTGTATGGGCCGATCTGAAGTTTAACTGGTCGCATGCACACTCCACTACCAAGCTAATTAAGGTGCATGGTGGCAAATTATGGGGAGCTTATTTTAATCCCGTACCGGAAGATTATAAGATAACCTGGACAGCACGCAACGAAGATTTCTTTTGCCTGCGTTGGGGTGTTCCTTCTTTTGTGCGGGCACACATCAATCAAAACTCACCGGCTTATGTCGGAGGTTATTTTGTTGGTTCGGAAACTTACATTCCTGCGAAGGATTATTTCACCAAGCCCGGAATTAAAGTAAACTGGAAGTATGCTTTTGAAAGGCAATGGTTGTTTTACAAAATATGGGGAAGGCTTTTATACAACACTGCCACAAGCGATGAAGTGTTTGCTGCAGAATTCAAGCGCCGTTATGGAAATGAAGGCAAAAATTTATTGGAAGCTTCTTCTCTGGCAGGCACTGTTCCTTTACGTTTGGCTTCTTCATTTGATTTTACCTGGGATTTTACTTTGTACAGCGAAGGCTTCATGGCTTTAGATAACGAGGTGAAAAGAGTGGATTATATTTCTGTTGAACGCCAGATCAAACAACCGTCCATTGACCCTGATTATGTATCGGTGATGGATTATGTGAAAACAATAAATTCAGGTGGAAGTTTCCCGAAAAATAAAATTATACCGCTTGCATTAGCCGATATGGTGGAAAGAGATTGTAAAAAAGCTCTGGCCTTAGTAAAGAATATAAACACTGCTAACAACAATGCCCTGATGTTTGAAGTAGCCGATGTAAAAGCATGGTCGAACCTTGGATTGCACTTTGCTGAAAAATTAAGAGGCGCTGTTGCTTTGCAAACCTATCGTACCAAAGGTGGTGATGACAATAAAAAAGCAGCTATCAAACATTTGGAAAATGCATTGAAATATTGGGATGTGGTGATCAGTATTACTCGTCCGATTTATAATGATATGCCGCTGGTGCATTATAGTGAGCAAAACGGGGTTCGTTCAAAAGAAAATCAGCAGCTCACTTTTCATTGGGAGAAATTAAGACCGGATGTTGCCAAAGATGTAGAGACAGTGAGGAATGCAGTTTATGATGCGGCTGCTGTGAAATAGTTGTAATGTGAATACGCATAATTTTTAGTTTCTCAGTAAACTTTTATAAGAGTTATATACTTAGCTGCATTGCTACTATTTAACTTCTGTTGTGTCACTCACTTGTACGTACTGTAACACTATTCATCATTGTGGGAGTGTCATTACTAATACAGGTTTTCTTTAGTGGTACAATCAGGTGCTTCGCGGAGCTCAGCATGACAAGCAAGAGAACTATAGGTTTTTAAAACACTTCAAAATTTAGAATGCGTAAACCTTGCAAGTGTTTGAGTGTTACAAACAGTGCAACCTCTTACTTGTCATCCCTAGGCACGAGGGATCTGCGCTAAATGCTGTGATGAATAGTAAATGCCTGCAAGGCTGTTTGGAATATGATGATAAGACTTACCGAAAATACAAGAGTGCGACGCAAGAGACGATCAATAGTAGCAATGGCGATTGGCTCATAGTCATCCACTAAGCAAAGCAATAACTTCTTATTTTACTAAATCAACTAGTGTATGATAACTTGTTTATCCGGTGATTTATAATCAATAAAAAACGCCAACAGAATTTACCTGTTGGCGTTTGAATAAAGTTGCAGTGATACTATTTCACCTTCACCGGTACTTCCAGGTTTTCCCATTGAAGTACAAATCCTTTTTTATCGATTGTGTAAACCAAACGTTCATTGAAAGACTTTGATTTTTTCGGCTTGGCAGTTACTGTTAATACATTGCTTGCAGGATCAAAATTTGCTTCTCCGGTTCTTTTAATTCCCCACTGTCCTGTTTGAGAATTGAAAGTAAAGGTCCATTCTTTTTCTCCCGGTGTGGCAAACAAACTGTATTTGCCTGCGGGCAGTTTTTTGCCTTCTATTTGAATGTCAGCGTCTGTTTCAAAAATAGTTGCTTCATTGGCACCTGCACGCCATGCTTTGTCATAGGGTACTAATGCGCCCCATATCTGGCGGCCTTTTACTGAGGGGCTGCTATAGTTAATAGTAACCGTAGCTTTGCCAAATTTGCCGGATGCAGTTGCCGGGGGACTTGGCCTTGTTGATTTGTCGGCCTGTGCCTGGCCAATAGAAGACCATAGCAAAGCAGTAACAATGAAAGAGGTTAAAAGCAGTGTTCTTTTCATTTCAATTCGTTTTTATAATTCTAAGTTATAGAATAAACTTTTCATTAAAAGCGAACGACTTCCCAATATGCTTTTTTGGGCTGATAGTTTCTGTCGAATAACAAAGGAAAATCTTTTCTGCCGCGAACCGGGAAATTATCCAGCCAGCTACCCCTGTCTGATATATTCCAGAAAGTAATTCCGCTAATGTGTTTTTTGTATTTTCGGAAAAGCTCAAAACTGTATTTGTAAACTTCCATTTGCTTTTGCTCCCTTAGCCCGGTGAAAGTAGTATCTGCATCTTCAGGTTTTCTTTCTCTTCTTTCATGCTCTTTCGGATAAACAGAGATATCCAATTCAGTTATTTGAAGTTTTACACCTAGTTCAGAAAACCGTTTTAAGGTACTGTCCAATTGCGCTTTTGATGGTTCGTTCACGGCCCAATGTCCCTGCAATCCTAAGCCATGAACAGGAACGCCGGCATCTTTCAGGCCCTTTACCAGCTTGTAAATTTTTTCTCTTTTAGATGGATTGATCTCATTGTAGTCGTTATAAAAAAGCTGGGCATTCGGGTCCGCTTCATGGGCATATTGAAATGCTTTTGCAATGTATTCTTCTCCGCATATCTCCAGCCATTTCGAAGGACGTAGGTATTCATCCGGCTTATCGGAAATCACTTCGTTTACTACATCCCAGGCATAGATTGTTCCTTTGTAACGATTTACTACCGTGTAGATATGATCTTTCAACCGTTGCAGTAAAACTTCCTTGCTTACATCTTTTCCCTGCGCATCCACAAAAATCCAGGAGGGTGTTTGATTGTGCCAGCACAAAGTATGACCTCTTAGTTTTAAGTTATGGCGTTTAGCAAAGGCAGCAATCGAATCGGCATCTCTCCAGTTGTACTCATTTTCTCCTGGATGAATGGGACCCATTTTCATCGCATTTTCGGGAGTTAAGCTGTTGAATTGTTCCAATATCAACTTTTGCTGGTCAGGATTTCTTAAGGCTTGCGGAGAAACTGCAACACCAATCGGGAAATAGTTTTTGTAATAATCTTTTAATCCTTTTGTGGTTTCAGCCCGTGATTGATTTTGTGATTGTATGTGTTTGGTTTGGTTACACGACAATAATATCAGCACACACCCTGCGACAAATAATTGTTTAAACATGCTTATACGG
>JAGIAB010000348.1 GCA_017745135.1 Flavisolibacter sp. | reverse complement strand
GAGTGTAAAGGATATTAGAAGTCATTTCGAATTTGCTAACGGAAAAATGCTGGTGAAGCCATTTAATTTAAAAGTGAAAGATATTGATATGCAGGTGGGCGGCATGCACGGATTTGATCAAAGTATTGATTACATCATCGGCATGAAGGTGCCAAGAAAATATTTGGGAACAAATGGCAATGCCCTGGTGAATAATCTTGCTTCACAGGCCAATAATAAAGGTATTCCAATCACCCTTTCCGACATAATTGACCTGAATGTAAAAATGGGCGGCAGCATTGCAGACCCGGTTATTAAAACCGATTTAAAACAAACTGCTGGTGATGTAACCAAAGAACTAAAACAGCAAGCCACGGCCTTCGTTCAGCAAAAAACAGAAGAAACCAAACAAACCTTGAAAGACACAGCCACTGCCATCAAAAACCAGGTAGTAAGCGAGGTAAAAAATGAACTGGTCAAACAATTAACCGGCACAAAAGATTCAACGAATAATTCCTCCTTGCAGGATACCAAACAAAAAACGGTGGAAACTCTGAAAAATACATTTGGCGGATTATTAAAAAAGAAAAAAACAGCCGACAGTACCCAACAAAACTAAGTTTCTCTTTATCCCTTTATTGAATTGTACATAAGAAAAGATGTTGCACATTTGCACTGTTTCATTAATACCCGAAGCTAATGGCAATGTGGCACCAACCTAAAAAATTAACCAGACGGAAAAAAGTTTTCTTTTTATTTTTTGTTATTGGAATTGTGACTCAGGTTCATTCACAAGTAAATGAATCTGCCGGTTCAGGCGTATACGATTACTTATACAGAATGTCCCAAAAAGGACTGATAAAATGGAACGATTATCAATTGCCTCTTGACAGAAAAACAATTTCGTTGGCAATTGATTCACTTTCTTCCGGTCAGAACAGGCTAACTAAAACCGAGACAAAAGAATTAGAGTTTTACAAACAGGAATATGCGTTTGACCAGTTCTCACTTGCAAGCGAAGAAAAAGTTTTTTTCAAAAAAGATGCATTCAACAGGTTCAGAGTTGGCAAGTATGAAAAAGAGGGAGCTAAAATTTTTGTAGATCCTTTGTTCGGACTGCAGGCCTTAAAGTCAGGTAACAAAAACACCTACCACTATTTTTCCGGAGTCAGACTTGCAGGATATTTTGGAAAACGATGGGGGTTCAATTTTGCTTTCAGAGACAATACCGAAAAAGGCGATACCCTAACACATCTGAGTTCTTTTGCCCCGGTTGAAGGCATCGTTCCTACCATTCAAACACAGCGATCCATTAATTATAGCAGTTTCAATTACAACGTTGGTTATCGCTGGTCAAATGGTGCTCTATCAGCAGGACAGGAAAATCTTTCGTGGGGATACGGAATTGGCGGGAACATTGCTTTATCGGGAAGAGCCCCTTCATTTCCTTTTATCAAATTTGATTTTGATCCCTGGCACTGGTTGCATTTCAGTTATTTTCATGGATGGCTTCAATCTAACATTATTGACTCTGCCCGGTCTTATAACACAAGTTCAGGTATTTTGGGTAGCAGGAGAGAAATTTATTTTCCAAAATTCATTGCGCATCATTCCTTAACAGTAACCCCATTGAAAGGGCTTGATATTGCACTTGGCGAATCAGTCATTTACAGTGACAAGCTAAGCTTTGCCTATCTGATTCCAATTAATTTTTTTAAAGCTTACGATCAACACAACAGCAGGTATAATATTAATGCAGGCGACAATTCGCAATTTTTTGGCTTGATCAGTTCAAGAAACCATATACGGAACACTCATATTTATTCCCAGGTATTTATTGATGAAATCAGGGCATCTAAAATTTTCGATAAAAAAGAAAGAAGGAATCAGTTAGGTTACACTCTCGGAATAAACAAAACCGATCTCTTTTTAAATTACCTGACTGCCGGAATTGAATACTCGAGAATCAATCCCTTTGTATACAATAATCTGATACCAACACAGACTTACGAAAGTAATTCTTATTCCTTAGGCGATTGGATGGGAAACAACGCCGACAGGTTGTATTTGTTTGTACAGTATGTGCCTGTTCCCAAATTAAGAATCAAATTATGGCATCAAAAAATCAGAAAGGGAGAAAGTGGCACATTGGATCAGCAATATTTCCAGTCGCCTCAACCGGAGTTTTTGTTTCAAAAATTATTTGATTATAAAGAAACTGCCTTTGCCGCAAGATATGAGTTCATAAACAGGCTGATTGCGTCGATGGAAATTAATAACAACACTATAAAGTTTGTAAATACATCTTCTGTAAAAAATAAGAGTGTAAGATTTGGAATTAGTTATGGGTTATAACGATCAGCCTTTCTTAAAAAATGCAGAGTTTTAGAACGATAAAGGAAGTATTTCAGCAATTAATCACCCAATACAGTTCGGACCTCCAACAAACAGAAACTTTATGGAACGAAATAGAAAGCAACTATTCACATTCGGGCCGGCATTATCACACATTAGCTCATTTAGATCAAATGCTTTCCGAATTACTCGGGGTTCAAACAAAGATTAGAGATTGGAACACGGTTCTTTTCGCTCTTTTTTACCACGACATCATTTACAAACCAACAAGTAGCCATAACGAGGAAAAAAGCGCAGAACTGGCAGAAGTAAGATTAAAGCAAATTGGCTATCCCGGTGAGCAAATTGAGAAATGCAAATAAATTATACTTGCCACTAAAACGCATATCGAATGCGCCGACACAGACATCAATTATTTCACCGACGCCGATTTGTGCATTTTGGGACAAGGTTGGGAAAACTATTCAATCTATGCAAGGAACATTCGTAAAGAATATTTGATCTATCCTGATTTCATTTATAAGCCGGGAAGGAAAAAAGTACTGGGCCATTTTTTAGCTATGAAACGTATTTTTAAAACGGGTTTCTTCTTTGAAAAATTTGAAGAAATGGCAAGAGAAAACCTGGCCAGGGAACTCGACCGGCTCTAACAAAACCTTATCTTGAACTCTATAAAAAAAATTTCTTATAAACCATTCGAATCCTGTAATTTGCCGCCATCTTCTTTTGAACAAACCGGCCTTATCCTTTCTGTTAAACCGTTCATGTTTTCAAAACTAAAATTCACGAATATGCTACACTTCAAATTGTTTACATGTTGCGCAGCGGCACTCATTGTTGTGTCCACTGCAAACAGCCAGGGTATCCTGAAGAAAATTAAAGACAAGGCACAACAGGCGGCTGACAAAGTAGTCGACAAAAAAATAGACGACGCAATAGGAACCAATACAAATACCAACGGCAATAATCAAAATTCAAATAATGCCGATATGTCTTCTGTGGGCAGAAGCGGGAAACCTTCCAATAAAACAGGTGAAGGATTAGTCTCTACCCCGCCAAACGTTAACGACAATCTAACCTCTGCCGAAACCGCTTTTAAGGCTGGTAAATACAGCGATGCAAGATATTCTGTTCGCCAGGCTATGCTTGGAGTAGAAATGGAAATCGGTAAAAAAATACTGGAAGGATTGCCGGCAACAATTTCCGGATTGAAAAAAGATCCTTCCTCCGATAAAGTTACCAGCACGGGCTGGGGATTAGGTTGGTCCGGGTTAATGATCCAAAGAGATTATACAGAAGGCGACAAACAACTCAGTTTTACCATCGCTAATAATGCTATGTGGATGCAGGCAGTGAATATGTATCTTACTAATGGCGGATATATGCAAACCTCCGGTGGGGAACAAAAATGGAAACAGGTAAAAGTTCAGGATGAAAAAGCCATTATTGAATTTGATGCCAGTTCAGGTTACAAACTGAGCGTGCCGGTAGGACAAACCACCCTGCT
>JAGIAB010000347.1 GCA_017745135.1 Flavisolibacter sp. | reverse complement strand
CCGTTTGGTTTTACCATTAATACGCTTACACTTTTTGCATTTGTATTGTCAATTGGTATTGTGGTAGATGATGCCATTGTGGTGGTGGAAGCCGTGCAGCATTATATTGACCATAACAAAATGTCGCCGAAGGATGCTACCCGTGCCGCCATGAAAGATATTTCAGGGCCGGTAATTGCTATTGCCTTGATTCTGGCAGCGGTGTTTGTACCGGTTGGTTTTATTCCGGGTATTGTGGGAAGATTGTATCAGCAGTTTGCAATTACAATTGCTATCTCGGTGCTGATTTCGGCTTTTGTAGCCTTATCGCTTACACCGGCTTTGTGCAGTATCATGCTTCGTCCTTCCAAACCTGCTGATGCAAAAAAGAATGCGTTGGAAAAATTTTTTGTTGTATTCAATCGTTTCTTTGCACGCATCACTTCTTCTTATACAAAAGGAGTAAAAGGATGGATTCGCAGAACGCCGTATGTTTTAGTGATGATGGTTGTTTTATTCTTCGGACTTTTTGTTCTGTTCAAAAACAAGCCCAGTGGTTTTATTCCAACAGAAGATGAAGGGCGTTTGTTTGTGACTTATGAAATGCCCGAGGCTACTTCTACTACAAGAAGTATTGCCATGCTTAAAGAACTTATCGGCAGGATTCAAAAATTTCCGGAAGTAAAAGTGGCCGGCGGACTTGCAGGATTAAACGTAATTAGTTTCTCCAATAAAACCAATGTTGGTACCATCTTCGTGAATTTAAAACCGTGGGATGAACGCAAGGGGGATGAACACACTTCCCAGGCGGTAGCCGCAAAAATATTAAAGGCGACGGCTGACATTAGGGAAGCCCGTGTCCTGGCGATATTGCCGCCGGCTGTTCCGGGCTTGGGAGCAACATCCGGATTTACATTTGAATTACAGCAAACTACAAGTACTGATAATATCAAACAGTTTGAAGCCGTTGCTCAAAAGTTTTTAGCTGCAGTGAACCAGCGTCCTGAAATTGCACAGGCTTATACTTTCTTCAATACACGTACGCCTTCTTACAAACTGGATGTAGACAGGGAAAAAGCAAAACAGTTGAATGTTAATGTAGCCAGTGTCTATACTACATTGTCCACCTATTTAGGAAGTACTTATGTAAATGATATCAATTTGTATGGAAGAAACTTTCGTGTGATGGCCCAGGCAGATAGTGCTTACCGTTCTTCGCTTGATCAATTGAATCGTTACTATGTAAAGAATAATTCGGGAGGCATGGTGCCTTTGTCTGCATTGGTTACTACAAAGCTGATTGAAAGTCCTGCAGTGATTTCTCACTACAATATTTATCGTTCTATCGAGATCAACGGTTCGCCCAAACCCGGTTACAGTAGCGGGCAGGCTATTGATGCCTTAAAAGAAGTAGCAGCACAAACACTTCCTGCCGGTTATGGTTATGAATTTTCAGGAATGAGCCGGGAAGAAATTAAAGCCGGAAGCAGCTCGGTTTACATCTTTATGCTTTCACTGGTATTTGTGTTTTTGTTTTTGGCAGCCTTGTATGAAAGCTGGTCCATTCCGTTTTCGGTTTTATTTGCCGTGCCAATTGGTGCATTGGGTTCGATAATTACATTAACGCTTTTGCCTTCTCTTACCAACAATATTTATGCGCAGATTGGTTTAATTACTTTGATTGGTCTTGCCGCAAAAAATGCCATCCTGATTGTTGAATATGCAAAGGAGAGAGTAGACCATGGAATGGAGATCATCACCGCAACATTAACCGCAGTGAGTTTGCGTTTGCGTCCGATTGTGATGACTTCCTTAGCATTTATTTTGGGAGTATTACCACTGGCACTGGCAACAGGTGCAGCCTCTCAAAGCCGGCAAACGATAGGGTGGACTGTTTTTGGCGGAATGTTGGCAGCCACAACGCTTGCCATTTTTGTAGTGCCCGTGCTTTTTGTGCTGATCACAAAATTATCTTATGGCAAAAAATTAAAGCGCATGCAGGAACAGGTGGAATTGGAGCGTAAGATTGATGCGCATATTGTGGAAGAAAATCTTTAATTCATAACGAAGGGCCCGTTTTTATAAAGAGAAAAGTGCCAGGGATTGCACTTCCATGACAAAAAGAACATGGAATCAATGGCTTCGTTGCTAAATAATTCAATAAAATTGAATTAAATGCAGGTCATTCGGCCAGATTTTAGGAAATTCGCGAACTGTTTAAAAAAAATCAAACTTAATTCCTAAAGTGTTTTAAAAATGAGCCAATCCCCTTGCACCTTGTTCGATAAAGTGTGGGACAGCCACGTTGTTCGAAAAATCCAGGGCGGCCCCGATGTTCTTTTCATCGACCGTCATTTTATTCATGAAGTAACCAGTCCAGTTGCCTTCTTAGGTTTAGAAACCCGGAAACTGAATGTGCTTTTCCCTGAACGCACCTTCGCAACTGCGGACCACAACACACCAACCATCAATCAACACCTTCCTGTTCAGGATCCTCTTTCTGCAAAACAATTAAAAGCATTGGAAGAGAACACAGCCAAATACGGCATTTCGCATTGGGGATTGAACAATCCTAAAAACGGAATTGTGCACGTTGTTGGTCCTGAAAACGGAATTACACTTCCTGGAATGACCATCGTTTGTGGTGACTCGCATACTTCTACACACGGAGCCTTTGGTGCCATTGCATTTGGTATCGGTACTTCTGAAGTGGAAATGGTGCTTTCTTCTCAATGCATCATGCAGCCAAAGCCCAAGAAAATGCGCATCAATGTAAATGGCGCATTAAGCAAAGGCGTTACTCCAAAAGATGTGATCCTCTATATCATTTCTAAATTAACCGCTGCAGGAGCTACCGGTTATTTTGTTGAATATGCAGGTGATGTATTTCGGAACATGAGCATGGAAGGCCGCATGACGGTTTGTAACATGAGTATTGAAATGGGTGCCCGTGGCGGTATCATCGCTCCTGATGAAACTACTTTTTCATTTATTAATGGAAGAGAAAAAGCACCGAAAGGTGAAGCATGGGATAAGGCATTGGCTTACTGGAAAACATTGAAAACAGATGAAGGTGCTGTGTTTGATAAAGAATACAATTTTGATGCTTTAGATATTGAACCGATGATTACCTACGGAACCAATCCGGGAATGGGTATAGGTATCTCCAAAAAAATTCCTTTGGCGGGAGAAGTAGAAAGCGGTAAAGCCACTTACGAAAAAGCACTGGATTACATGGGCTTTAACGAAGGCGAGCAAATGATTGGCAAGAAAGTGGATTATGTTTTCATTGGAAGTTGTACCAATGGACGTATTGAAGATTTCAGAGCGTTTGCATCCATCATAAAAGGCCGCAAGAAAGCGGATAATGTTACCGCATGGATCGTTCCTGGTTCACACATTGTAGAACAACAAATTAGAGAAGAAGGCATTTTGGATATTTTAACCGAAGCAGGATTTCAATTGCGCCAGCCCGGTTGCTCGGCATGTCTTGCCATGAATGACGATAAAATTCCCGCAGGCAAATATGCAGTAAGCACTTCCAACAGAAACTTTGAAGGAAGACAAGGACCCGGTGCAAGAACGTTACTGGCCAGCCCATTGGTTGCTGCCGCTGCTGCCGTTACAGGAAAGGTTACGGATCCGAGAGAATTAATTTAATGTTTGGAGTTTGGTGTTAGGAGTTTGGAGTTGTCGTGATAAGGTGAAATACATTTCTTATTCAATCACTCTCAATTTTCGAACGCTAAACTTCAACAAAAAATAATCGAAATAAAAACTGTTTGGATTTGTGAGGTAATGAGGCACAGCACGATAACTCCAAACTCCAAACCCTAAACCCCAAACAAAAATGGCTTACGATAAATTCACAGTTCTTAAAAG
>JAGIAB010000346.1 GCA_017745135.1 Flavisolibacter sp. | reverse complement strand
AATAGAAATTCCGTCAACACCCACATGAAAATTGATATTGAGTGAAGGGAACCATGAATAATTCTGCTGAAAGATCATGTCCTCAAAATTGCCTTGCAATCTTTCCTGCCTGAAAGCATACAATAAAAAGAAAGCCAGAACGAATTGAATTGTTGATCCGATAAGGCTGATCACTTTCACTCCTTTTACATTCCTCGGAAATAGCAAAGCAACGGACGTGATCAACGGTACACCTAATAAATAAAGTAAGTTCATAGTTATTTTATTTCCACAGGTAAATGAACAGAACAGCCAAAGCAATTACACCTACCAAAGTGTAAATGGCATATCCTTGTACTCTACCTGATTGTATTTTTTTAATTCTTGCTGAAAGAGTCGCCGTAGCATTGCCAGTAGCATTCACCATTCCGTCAACAACATTTCTGTCGAACCAGGCTGCTGGTCTTCCAACAAGATTGAATAAGACTTTTTTCGTGATGAACAAATAAATCTCATCAATATAAAATTTACGATAAGTTGCCCTGTAAAGAGAACTCAAAGCACTGGCGATTCTTTCAGGCTTGTCGTTCTGTTTTTTATACAACACCCAGGCAATGGCAATTCCAATTACACCGATTGTTACAGGTGCAATAGAGAACATTGGATTGAAATGAGACTCCAATGGTTGTCCGTCAGAGCTTACAAAATTTCCGAAATGAATGAAGCCGGCCAGTGCCGCACCAATTGCGAGAATGATTAAAGGCAGACTCATTACAAAAGGGCCTTTGTGATGATGAACCTCACCCCCTGCCCCTTCTCCAGCGGAGCTGTAGAGGGGAGTAGGTTTGTTCCAAAAAATACTGAAGTACAAACGGAACATATAGAAGGCTGTCAAAGCTGATGTAACAAGAGCTATGTAATAAATGGTTGGATTGCTGTTGTAAGCTGCTAACAAAATTTCTTCCTTACTGAAGAAGCCTGCGAACGGAGGCACACCTGCAATGGCCAAACAGGCAATTAAAAATGTGATGTGGGCAACGGGCAAATATTTTCTCAACCCACCCATGTCTTTCATGTCATTGCTGTGGATAAAGTGAATAACCACACCGGCACCAAGGAACAGCAAGGCTTTAAACATGGCATGCGTAAACAAATGGAACATGGATGCTGTATAGCCCAAACCATTTTCGCCACCATAGCCTGAAACGCCAAGCGCAAACATCATAAAGCCAATCTGCGACATGGTTGAATAGGCCAGCACTCGTTTAATATCGGTTTGCGTACATGCAATGATGGCTGCAAGAAACGCTGACAGGATTCCAACGTAAGCAACAATATCCAGCGCTGCAGGAGCAGAGAGTGAAAATATTGGGAACAACCTTGCCACCAAAAATACACCGGCAACAACCATGGTTGCAGCATGGATCAACGCTGACACAGGCGTAGGCCCTTCCATCGCATCGGGCAACCAGATGTGCAACGGGAACATCGCACTTTTACCTGCACCACCCATGAATACCAAAACCAATCCCCATGTTAATGCACTTACATCAAGAAAAGTGGATGCAAGGGCATTGTGCAATTCAGGTGTTTGTGTAGTAAACGTTGCAATCAGTGTATTAAAATCAAGTGTGTTGGCGTAGAAGGAAAGAATTAAGATTCCAATCAAAAACCCAAGGTCAGCAAAGCGGGTAACAATGAATGCTTTTTTAGATGCAGCTACTGCACTTGGACGATCATAATAAAATCCAATTAGTAAATACGAAGAAACGCCAACCAACTCCCAGAAGATGTAAATCTGGAAAATGTTGGATGATAATACCAATCCTAACATAGAGAAAGTGAACAGCGAAAGAAATGCGTAGTACGTTGGATATCTTTCTTCACCTTTCATGTAACCCAATGAGAAGATATGTACCATCAATGAAACAAACGTCACTACAACAATCATCATCACTGAAATAGAATCGAGCTGAATGCCCATGTCGATCGACATTCCTTCATTGAACTGCAGCCATGTGTATTTAAAAGGAATTTCTGCAGGATGTGAACCCTGGTGAATATGAAAATAACTGTAAGCAGTAAAGACGGCTATTACAAATGAAATCAACAAGGAAAGTGTTCCGATAATTCCCGAAGCATTCTTAAAAACCTTTCTTCTGTACAATCCGAGTACTAAAAATGTAAACAGTGGAAGTAATGGGATCAATGCTATGAGAATGGCGCTTGGCATAAATGAGTTTGGAGTTTGGTGTTACGGGTTTGGGGTTGTTGTGTGAGTCTGAAAACTCCTAACTCAAAACCCCAAACTCCAAACTAATATTTCAATTCTTCTGCTTTCTGAACATCAATGGACTGATGACTTCTGTACAGGTTAATGATGATAGCGATGGCAACCGCAGCTTCGGCAGCAGCAATGGCAATCACAAATACCGTAAACATCACACCATCCAGCCGGTTCGCCCACAGATATTTATTGAAAGCAATAAAATTGATATTGACACTATTTAAAATCAGCTCTATGCTCATCAGCATGGTGATGAGGTTTCTTCTTGTCAGGAATCCGTAGACACCAATAAAGAACAAAGCAGTGCTGATAAACAATAAATGATATAAACCTGGTTCGATTGTCATTGGATACCTCCTGTTTCTTCCTGGACAATTAAAATTTCTTCCTCTTTCGGAAGGATCACTTTGATCTCTTCTTTTCGTTTCGCTTCAACTTCTTCTTTTGGTGCTTCGGCTGGTGTTCTCATGGCAATTACAATACAACCAATCAATGCAGCGAGTAACAAAATACTCACGACTTCGAAAGGAAGCGCATAACCGTTTTTATCGAGCGAGATCAACTCTTCTCCAATGTTTCTTACCGTTACACCAGTTGGTGCGGCTGTTGTTTTAGCAAACGTGTGTTGAAAGATTTGAACAATCGTCAATGCAAATCCGCAGAACACGGCGAGAAGAGAAAACAATTTTCTTCCCATCTTTTGTACGGGCATTTTCTCTCCCGATTGTTGTGTAAGAAAGATGGAAAAGATGATGAGCACCACAATACCACCAACGTAAACAACAATTTGAACGGCCGCAATGAACTGATAATCCATCCAGAAATAAATTCCTGCAATGCCCACCAGCGAAAACAAAAGTGAAATGGCTGCCCTGAAGATTTGCCTTGTGGATACAGCCATCACACCACATCCAATGGTCATAGCTGCTAACAAATAAAATATAACAGTTGCTCCGTTCATTATTCAACACCCTCCATAATTTTTGATCCGGGTTTGTTCAAAACTTTGGTCAGACTGTTTCTGTCGAAAGTGCTGTGCTCAAAGTTTTGCGCCATTTTAATAGCATCACTCGGACAAGCCTCCACACATAAATTACACATGGTGCACAGTTCAAGGTGATAAACTAATTTGTCCACCGCTTTTTTCTTCTTGCCATCAACCATATCAAATTTGGTAATCACTTTGATGGTTCCATTGGGACAAGCGAGTTCACATGCAGTACAGCCGGTACAACGATGCTCGTTGTTTTCATTATGCGGCATTACCACTTCACCACGAAAACGCTCAGGCAAATTCAATGTATCACGGTTGTCGGGATACTGCTGCGTGATGATCTCTTTGTGATGTGTAAAATAGTAACCGGTACGTCTCATGCCTTTCAGCAGAGAGCCAACCGCACCAAATACATCCTTGAAATATTGTTTTAAAAACATGGTCTGTTTTTTAGAGTTCGTTAGGTTTTTGCTTGACGAGGGTTAAGGATAAAATTTCTTGTTGATTTTATTGTGTCGTTTTGTTTGGCGTTTTTTTATTATTTACCCATCTGCATTGCTACTCTTGAACTTCTGTTGCGTCGCACTTCGTTCATCGTTTGGTAATT
>JAGIAB010000345.1 GCA_017745135.1 Flavisolibacter sp. | reverse complement strand
CAGCAATGGTTAGTTCCTTAAAGTTAGGATTATGCTTTGGATGAGATGCATAAGTAAGACCTGATAGCCATTTAAAAAATCCTCTTTTATATTTATAAAAGAGGATCGTGTCGGACATCCTGAATTATTTGCCGGTGCGTAAAAAAAAGTTCACGCCGGGGTAAAGGAGCAAACTGGCTTTATTTGAACGAAAATGCCATACCAAAGTTGATCGTATAATCTGCAAAGGCGGCATCACCTTTTGAGTACACGCCGGTCTTTTGCGTTCGGATTTTGTCGGGAACACTTTGTGTACGGTTACGCTGCACGGCATACGGAACAGAAAGATAAAGTTGTGTGCGATGGACTTTATACGCTACCACCGGTTCTACAGAAAGCACATAACCGGGTCTTCTGAAACCATTGCTGCCACCGATCAAATCTTCGGAAGGCACACCTTCCATGCGCAGGCCACCTGAAAAATGAAACCGGTCAACCGCAACGGAAGCTCCCAGTCGAACCATGAATTGATCGGGAACACTCATCACATCGCTTCCGTAAGCAATAGCCGTTACTGAAGGCACGCCGCCTCTTGCTGTAGAAACGCCATTTTGCTCTCTTGGATTGGAGAGATAAAATCCGTTAATGAAGACACTTGTGTTTTTGGAAAGATTATAAAATGCATTTGTCTCCAGTGTGATTCCTGTGCCGCCATCGCCCAACTGGATGGATTGATCAACAGGTCCAAGAACTTTTAAGCTGTCCGATTTAATGAAGTAGTCCTGGTATTTATAATCGCCGGTAGGCAGTTTAATGCCTAATCCTATTTGCACATTAGCCCTGGACGATTTTGCAGGATTGGCGAGCCGGTAATAAGCCGCCAGGCGCACATCACCCAATCCAAAGGAATGCGTGGAATGACGGGTTTTGCCATCATGCTCGTACAGGGAGGAACGGGCATTGCTGATAACAGGTGCAAAGAACGCCAGCGACCAACGGCTGTTGAATTGCCGGATGATGCCTAATTCTGTTGAAAACACATGATTGATCACCTCTGTGCCCTGTGCTACCCGTTGCTTTTGTTCCTCGGTTCCTACAAAATGACGGAAGGATTTAAAATAGCGGTTGTTCCACGAAAATGTCCAGAAGCCGGACGGAGAAGCCGTGGCTTCATCATGTCCCATCATGGTGCAGGTGCCGCCATTGTTTCGTATTGCCACACAACCTTGTGCATTGGATGATTGATACGCAGCTATCCATATAAAAAGTACAAACAGTTGTTTCGTTCGTTTCATAACAAGTTGTTTATTTGGTTAAAGTAGCAGTCAGTTCACTCTTTTTCATTTTCAGTTTGGATACGACTAATTGACCAACCTTTCTTCCTAATTCAGTACTTACAATGCAGGATTGATGAAAATGAATGCCGCCATAAAATCTCGCCCAGTTATTTTCATCCGCCGCATGGCGAAAAGAGGTGTACGAACGGCTTTTGATTCCGAACTCCAATTCGGTGGTGTCAGTGTACGCAAAATTGTCTCCGAAAACATTGGTCAATGCCTCCGCCGCAGCAGAAGAACAAGTGGAATGACCGCAGGTGTATTCAGGAAACGGCGGTGTTTGCAGGTAAGGTCTCCATTCCATATCCAGTGTTTTATTGATCACCGTTTCGGGCCTTGCGGTATTGTAGGTGTATTTGGCATCCCAGCATTGAATAAACGCATCAAACAAGGCAATGCTGGTGATTGCATACGCATAAACGGTTGTTGGAAAATCGGCACCGGCTTTTTTGGCGGCAATGCCAACAATACTTTCCCAATGGCCGGGAGGTGAAAACTTTTTGGTTGCATACATGATGTGACCGGAAACATTCAGCTTAAACGGATTATCATCCCAGAAATCGGCAATGTGTTTTTGTTCGTCGGTAAGATTTTCCACTGCTGTTTTAATCTTCATCACTTCTTTGCAATAAGCGCTGTTGGAATCCTTCATGTCGTAGGCAAACGGAGGAGGCGCCGGGAATTGATTGGCACTGTCCATTACCAGGGTCCTGATCTCCTTCCAATGCGGTTCCATTGCGGAAGTGTAAGCAGGTGGTGTGGGTATCCATCTGCCCTCAACATCCATAACCGTATATCGTGTAGCACTCCTGGTTTGCGCATAATTATCCTTTTTGCTCCAGGCCATGATAGCCGCTGAAACCGCATCGGCATACGCCACCGAATTTTTAAAAACATCCGAAGGCATGCCATGATCCTTAGCTATCGATTTAATGCTGTCTACGTATTCTTTCATGCTGCCTTCAGGAAACGTAACCGCCTCACCAAGTTTACAATAAGCAAGAAGGGAAGCCAGTTCAAAATCAATGGGCGTATTGGCCGGTGGTTTAGGAACCTCTTTTAAACCATTCAACTGACCGGCAAGCGAAAGGTATTGCGCCGGGTAACCGGCAGCAATCACTTCGTAAGCGGCCACACTGGCATAGAGATAATTTCGCGAAGCCACAATAGGCGAAAAGTTATTGCCCATCACAACCTGGTTCAGTTCATGCACTGCATTGCTAAATAAAACCGGATCGTGAATGATCTTTTTATAATCGTTTTGCCTGCAGGCAAACAACACTGCCGGAATGACCAGCAGCAACCATAATTTTTTCATAATTGGAAATGGTAGAATTAGTTAAAGCAATAAATAATGAATTAGCAAGAAACCTCACTGTGTTTGGGCGGCTTTTTGTGCTTTAAACTATAACCAGAAAGTATGTCAGGAGAAGCATTCGAAAAATCGTGTTTTTGATATACCAGGCTTTGCGCTGAAAACACCTTAAAAGATTGAACGTAGTCTGGTAAGAAAATTTTTATGGGCGTATGTTTTTTTGGTATCGATGCCTGGCCATCTACCAATGCTTTTGTGAATTCATTTTTCACCGACTGAATTTTTGTTTTAGCATCGTTGGCAAGGCATAACAATTCAAGAGTGTCTTTGTACACCCTGCGCTTCACATATTGATAGCTTGTCCCATTCAGGATAACAGAGCCATACGCTCTTTGATATTCCGGAGAACTGGAATAATAAGGCAGGTCCAGTTTTATTTTGATGGAAATTAACTGCTCATGATCGTATTCATTTTTATCAACCTTTTGTTCCAACCATGCATCACTGTTAGCCTGCATGCAGGAAATAACGAGACGATAGCCGTAGAAATTAAAAAGCAGGATAGCAAAGAATACTATAGCAGCCAACCGTTTCAAAGCAAGGGGTCAATTTCACTAATAAGTTAGGAAAATTTATTGAACCCTGAATGTTTTTTTTCGTGGCCCAACGCCTGTTATGGTTAACGATTTCCATTGCTTTGGCAAAACCGGTTTCTGTTGAGTAATGCCATTGGGAGTAATTTCCAATCCTCCAAAACCCATCAATACGGCCTGCAATATTCCGCCGGCGCCGGTAGCAAAATAAGGGTTGGTGCCGCCCTTGGTTTCTGCAATCACCCGGAACGGAGGATTCAGATTGGGTTCGTAGGATTCTTTAAACCATTGATACGCTTTACCGGCATTCCCCAGCCTTGCATACAACAAAGCAAAAATGGCCTGAGTCATTGCCGGTGTGCCTGCTTCCGGCACTCTTGATTCATAATACTCAAGATCTTTTTGAACCTGCTTCGTCTCTGTAATTTCCTTTAAAGGATAAGCCAGCAGGTTTACATCGGCCTGTTTGATACCTTCTCCACGATAGGCGGCATGTTCCTGCGTAACGCCATTGTCCATCTTTAAAACAGGAATGTTAGTCGCCACATTCATCCAATCAGGATCAGGTGTACTACCCAATATTGTTGCAGCCTGCGTGGCATATTTCAAATTGGCTTTGGCGGCTGCATTGGTGAAAGCATTGTTG
>JAGIAB010000344.1 GCA_017745135.1 Flavisolibacter sp. | reverse complement strand
CCCCTTGCCCCTCCAGGGAGGGGATGGCTTACTATAGCAGGACGTTCACTACATCTTGCAATCAAGGACCCTTCATTTAAATAAAGCATCTTCGAAAAGCGTGGCGCTGTGCGTTGATGTCCTTCCTCCCGTCGGGGGAAGGTCGGGATGGGGGCAACATCCCCTCCCTGGAGGGGCGAAGTTGAAGAAGCTTAAATTATAAAGAACCTGGGGTGGGTTTTTGGTTGAAGAAACTGTTCACCACATAGGAACATAGGCACATAGGTAATCACATAGTCTGCGTATTGAAATAAATTTATTTCTTTACCAATACCATCAAAAGTTGTTTTAGCTCTCCGCCAAAAAAATAACCTGCAGGTAAAGCTTCTCTCTCTGAGTCCTCCGCGCCTCTGCGTGAAATCCTCCCGGACAGCATTTTTTTTTTTAATTTGCAATAATGGAAATGCAAACACCCATCTTCTTTAAATCATTGAATGAACTACATAAATGGTTTCAGAAGAGTCACGGTAAAACCTCCGAGGTATGGATTGGCTTTTATAAAGTAAACTCCGGAAAGAAAGGCATTGGCTATAAAGAAGCTGTTGATGAAGCTCTTTGTTTTGGTTGGATCGATGGCATTCGTAAAAGCCTCGATGAAGAAAGCTATGTCAATCGTTTTACTCCACGTAAAAAGAGCAGCATCTGGAGCAATGTAAATATCAAACGAATCAACGAATTGATTGAAGAAGGAAGAGTTCACCCCGCAGGCTTGGCTGCTTTTAAAGAACGGACAAAAGAAAGATCAGGTCTTTATTCTTTTGAGCAGAATTCACATAAGCTATCACCCGCATTTGAAAAAAAGTTTAAGGCCAATAAAAAAGCATGGAAGTATTTTACTTCTAAAGCACCGTGGTATCAACGTACTTCCATTCATTGGGTGATGAGTGCAAAACAGGAAGCAACGAGGTTAAAAAGACTGGAAACACTAATTACCGACTCGGAAAACGAAAAAACCATTGCACTACTAACAAGAGAACCCAAAAAATAACCCCGGATTACCGGGGCTTTCTTTATTTCATTGTTGCTGCTTTGATCGGCGCCATATCAATGTATTGAACCGCCCTGTCTATTTTATCATTCGCATCAAAATGATAATCGGTATGTACCCAAAAGCCTAACCTTTTACCGGTTTTGTATTTTACATTTACCTGGTACCAACTCAATAACCAATTGCCGGGAACATCAGGACCTTTTTGCGGCTGGTTTACTTTTATGGGCAGCCAGATGTCATTGGTGAAATGAATAGAATCAATTACAGTGGTTCTCCTGTTCTTCCAGTAATCTAAAATTGCTTTTTTGCCCGTAAGGCTATCGCCGGAAGACCAGCTATACACAGCGTTGTCGGCAAAACTATTTGCCCATGCATCAATATCGCCGCTTTCCATTTTTTGCATCAATTGTTTGCCAATGTCCGTGTACTTCGCATCGGCAAATTCTGCCTGTTGTGGCTTAGTGCCGGATGCGCTTTTTGTCATGGTGTTATCGGCTCCTGTTTTGCTGTTATTGCAGGCCAGCAAAATGCCTGAACAAATAAAAACGATGAAAATTTTTTTCATACAGTTTGTTTGAGTGGTGAAGTAATGCGGGAGCGGAGGTTCTTTGTAGGGAAGGAGGGACGATGTAGTAATCAAAGGCTGGTCAAAGCTAAGCAAGTTGGCAGTGAAACTAAAAAATTTATAAACTCACCAGTTGTTGAACTGATTTTAAAAAGAAATAGCTTTAACATCATTGTTTCCCTTATGTCAAAACAGGGTTGTGTCTCAGTTTATAGATCTCAACCTCACCCCAACTTGTTCTTCTCCCGATAGCTATCGGGATTCGGAGAGTTTGCCGCCCCTCTCCACGTGGGGAGAGGGGATGTAGAGTCTTCAACGTTGAAGAGTGTTGTTGGGGTGAGGTTGAAGAAAATTGAGATGCTACCCAAAACAACTACATTGCCCGAATGATACTTTCTGAAATTTTTAAAAATACTGCTATGCGTAAAATCATTTCTGTTCTGTTGGTGTTTGTGTTCGTTACTTCTTTTCAACAACCGGGCAGCGATAAAAAAACGATTATCGATAAAAACGTTAAAGCCACTATCGATTCTGCATTGAAAAGTTTTGTAGAGGCAGGAAAGATAGCAGGCGTGTCTGCACTCATCTTCGAAAAAAATAAAGAAGTTTATTACAACGCTTTTGGTTATGCAAACAGGGAAGAAAAAGTTCCGATGGACCGTACTACCATCGTTCGCATTTATTCCATGACCAAACCCATAACCGGAGTGGCCTTAATGACGCTGTATGAAAAAGGGCTGTTTCAACTGGATGATCCTTTATCCAAATACGCTCCTGAATTTACTGACATGAAAGTGTACAAAGGAGTAGATGCTGCAGGCAATTTAATTCTTGAACCGGCAAAACGTCCGATCACTATTCGAGATCTCATAAGACATACCAGTGGATTTGCTGTAGGCACCGACCTGCCAGGACTGAAAGAGTTAGCGAACAAAGTTGATCCAATGAATGTGAACAACACACTCAGCGAAATGGCTAAAAAACTGGCAACGCTTCCATTGGCATTTCATCCCGGCGATCAATGGTCGTATGGATGTTCGGTGGATGTGCAGGCATATTTAGTAGAAAAGCTTTCCGGAAAACCTTTCGATCAATATTTGAAAGAAACCATTTTCGATCCATTGGAAATGAAGAATACACGGTATGTTATTCCTGAAAAAGACCGAACCCGTTTTGCTTCTTTATACAGAATGCAGGACGGAAAACTAAGTCGTGAAGAAGAGAGTTTTAACCTGAAAAATGCGCCGCTGAAACCCGGCGGCTGGGGACTCACTTCAACACTGGATGATTATATGAAGTTTGCCCGCATGCTGGTGAACAAAGGCAAATTGGGAAAAGCAACCATACTAAAACCTGAAACGGTGAAGCTGATGTCCACAAGTCATTTGTCAGATACCGTTACACAACGTATGTGGCTCCCAAGCAAAGGGCAGGTTGGGTTTGGAATTGACTTCGCTGTTCGTACCCGTCCCCCGGCATCGAAAGAAGAGAATAGCGGAGTGGTTGGTGAATTCTTTTGGGACGGTGCTGCCAGTACTTTGTTTTGGGTTGACCCGGTGAATGATATTACTGCTGTTTTATTTACACAGGTAATGCCGTTTTACGGTGGATTGCATAAAGGGTTTAGAGATGCGGTGTATGGGAAGTATTTGCAGGGGATGAAATGATTGCATGAAGGAAATACTGGCTCTTTCGGAATTTGATTGCTGGTTGATAAAATTAAACTTTCGGTATCTGTCATTTCGACGAGACTACGAAATGATCAATTGTGTTTACAATGATTCGTCGGGGAGAAATCTCACAAGGAGAGACGATGCATACTCTTTCATCGGTATGAGTTTTCTCAGTCGCTTGAGCATTTGTGTAAACGAAAAACGTTCTGTGGCTCCTTCGAAATGACAGGTCAAATAGGAGGGAGCAGTTCTAAAAATAAATCACGAAGCCAAATGTTGAAAGGGCGCAATTATTAGACATAAAGAAACAAAAGTAAAGCAGTTTAATTGACGCTTTTTTATTACACTCCCAGTAGTATTTTAGGAAAAGGAAACCAGAAAAAAGAAAATGAAATGGAATCGTTATTTCAAGCAATAGGTGAATTTTTTGCATGGCTTCTCGAAAGATGGACTAAGAAGGAATAATTTTTTTACTCGCCTTATCCCAACACGTATATAGTTACCCGAGCAAGAAATTATTGATGGTTGATACTGCTGTAGACACATCGTCAGGAAAGAAAAAAGTCTCCGCTTGTGTTATTGTTGGTGACCTGACATAGAGG
>JAGIAB010000343.1 GCA_017745135.1 Flavisolibacter sp. | reverse complement strand
CGGTCAATAATGGGTATTGCTGTTGTTGGTTCCTTCAATGTAGAAACATGGCCATCCACCATTTTTTTGATCATAACTGCTCCTATAACAACACCCATAAAAATTGCAAGAACGGAGGCTCCGCCTGAAGGCTGAAATATCTTTTTGTTCCAGATGGGTTTCTTATGATTCGATACCCTGTAATTTTCTTTCAGATCTTCCAAAGGCCGCACATAATTTGTTTCCAGCACCGGCTCCATTTCATTTACAGGTAAGGAAGCATATTCTTCCTCCATTTCACTCCGGCTTTTTTTGCTGAAGTTGGCAGGGAGCGAAATAAAAATCTTTTCACTCTTCTCCTGCATACGATTTTGCAGAGTATTGCTGCAACTGATGAGATGTTTTAGTTCCTCAATTTCATCGGGATGTTTCCATGCCGAGCTTTCATCTTCAATCCAGATCAAATCCAAAGGAAAAAGTCCAACAGAAGCCAACTGTTCAATAGAATGAGGACCAGATTCCTGGTTGTTTCTTAGTAACAGGTATTTCTTCATAGTACACTTTTCTGAAGAGTACAATTGAAAATACCGTGCCTGAATAGGCTTTAGAGAAAATGAACTAAGCGCAGAATGAATCTGTTGGTGAATAATTTTTACTGGAAACTTGTATTATGATGAATTATGGACCGGTCTGCATTGCTACTATTTGACTTTGCTTGCGTCGCACTACGTTTACCGTTCGGTAATTCTTATCATCATTTTGGAAGTGTTTTTATGGAATTCAATAGTCTTTATTTCAGAAGAGTAATTGCACCACAATAGGCACAGTAGGACACAATAGAAGAGAGCACATAGACTATGTGATTGTCTATGTGCCTATGTTCCTATGTGGTAAAGAATTTCTGCTTCCCTCTACAGCTTCGCTGGAGAGGGAGTTAGAGGGTGAGGTTGATCTCCCGAACAAAAGAAACTCACATTCAGTGATAACACTTCCATAACGCCGAATAGAATTACCAACCGTACAAGCGAGTGACACAACCGGCGTTGATAGTAGCAGTGAACGATGGCACCAAAATCATTCATTTTTATTGATAAAATGCTACTGTTTTTACACAGTTTGTTAACGCTTTTTCAATCTCTCAAAAACTATGGTAATATGTCCTTAAAATAGGTCCAAATCATCAGGTTTTCAGGCATATTTCCGGTACATTTGCGAACCTTAAAATTCATATAGTTTAAGCACTACGAATGGAAGAAAATTCACTACCGCAAGAAACAAACGATATTAATCGAATTATACCAGTAAACATCGAGGAACAAATGAAAACAGCTTACATCGATTACTCGATGTCGGTGATTGTTGGCAGGGCTCTTCCCGATGTTCGTGATGGTTTGAAACCTGTACACCGCCGCATTTTACATGCTATGAACGATATGGGCATGTACCACAATCGCCCTTTTAAAAAATCAGCACGTATTGTGGGTGAAGTGCTTGGTAAATATCACCCGCATGGTGATACTTCAGTGTATGATGCCATGGTGCGTATGGCGCAGGAATGGAACATCCGCTACACTTTAATTGACAAGCAGGGAAACTTTGGTAACCAGGACGGCGACGGCCCGGCAGCCATGCGTTATACCGAGGCACGCATGCATCGCATGGCCGAAGCAATGTTGTCGGATATTGAAAAAGAAACTGTCGATTTTCAATTGAACTTCGATGATTCTTTACAAGAGCCTACCGTACTTCCTACACGCATTCCTCAATTGCTTATTAATGGTTCCAGTGGTATTGCGGTGGGTATGGCCACGAATATGATGCCTCATAACCTGGGCGAAGTAGTTGATGGTTGTATTGCCTACATTGATAACAGGGATATTACCATTGATGAATTAATGCAGCATGTAAAAGCCCCTGACTTTCCAACCGGTGGATTGATCTACGGAATGGAAGGAATAAAGGCAGGATTTCATTTTGGTCGTGGCCGTGTGGTACTTCGCGGCAAACTGCATGTTGAAACAAAACCAAGCGGAAGAGAGCAAATCATCATAACCGAAGTTCCTTACCAGGTAAACCGCGATACTTTATGCGATCGTATTGGCCAGTTGGTAAATGAAAAAATTATTGAAGGAATTGCCCACGTTAATAACGAATCGAATCAAAAAGAAGGAACGCGGGTGGTTGTTGACCTGAAACGTGATGCGGTTGCTAACGTTATCATCAACCAGCTTTATAAGTTCACTGAACTTCAAACCAGCTATGGTATCAACAATGTGGCAATTGTAAAAGGTCGCCCGAAAATTTTGAACTTAAAAGAACTCATCTCCGAATTTATCGAGTTCCGCCATGAAGTGGTACTTCGCCGCACCCAGTTTGAATTAAGGGAGGCAGAGAAAAGAGCTCATATTTTACAAGGTTACCTGATTGCTCTTGATCATTTGGATGAAGTGATTGCATTGATCCGTGCTTCCGCCACACCGGAAATTGCCAAAGAAAATTTGGTGAATGCAGGTTGGGGATTGGATGAAATCCAGGCGAAAGCCATCCTGGAATTGCGCTTACAACGCTTAACCGGAATGGAAAGGGAAAAGATCAAACAGGAGTATGATGATTTGATGAAGTTAATTGCGCATCTGAAAGAAATTCTTGCCAACGAAAGCATGCGTTACGATATCATTAAAGACGAACTAAAAGAAGTTAAAGAGAAATTTGGCGACGCAAGAAAAACTGAGATCACCTATCTGGATAATGAAGTAAGTATTAAAGACCTGATTAAAGAAGAAGATGTTGTCATTACAATATCTCATTTAGGATATATCAAAAGAACATCAGCAACCGAATTCCGTGCACAAAAACGCGGCGGACGTGGAGCAGTAGGTGGCAAAACAAGAGAAGAAGATTTCATCGAACATCTCTTTGTGGCTTCCACGCATCACACTATGTTGTTCTTTACGGAGAAAGGAAGATGTTACTGGCTGAATGTTTACCAGATACCGGAAGGAGAGAAGAACGGTAAAGGAAGAGCCATTCAAAATCTGTTGCAGATTTCTCCCGATGATAAAATCCGCACCATCATTGATATAAAAGATCTGCAGGATGTTGATTTTGTAAAGAGCCATTACATTGTTCTTTGCACTAAAAAAGGAATTATCAAAAAAACAGACCTTGAAGATTTCAGTCGTCCAAGGCAAACCGGAGTCAATGCTATTACCATTAATGAAGGTGATCAATTGCTTGAAGCAAAACTGACTGATGGTAATTGTGAAATCATGATGGCGGTTGCATCAGGTAGAGCGATACGCTTTCCTGAAGCCAAAGTTCGTTCAACCGGTCGGGGAGCCATTGGTGTTGCGGGCATAGAAGTAGATGATGCTAATGATCATGTCATCGGCCTGATCAATGTCAATCCTTCCCATCCCGAAAGAACCGTACTTGTGGTTAGTGAAAAAGGTTATGGTAAACGTACGGTAGTTGATGAATACCGGATTACTAACCGTGGTGGAAAAGGAGTGAAGACGATTAACGTAACTGAAAAAACAGGAAAGTTAGTAGGAATTTTGGATGTAGCGCCAAGCGAAGATTTAATGATCACCTGTAAAAGCGGTGTCACTATCCGGATGAAAGTATCGGATATCAGTGCGCAGGGGAGAGCCACCCAGGGTGTTAAATTGATTCGTTTGGATGAAGGTGATGAAATTGCCGCCATCACAAAAATTGACGACCAGGAAGAAGAAAAGCTTGCGGAAGCAACAGAAAGCAATGAATTAAGCACTAATGAAAGCAACGAAACAACCAATTTAGGGGAAAATTCATCTGAAGAAAAGAACCCTGTTGAATCGTAATTTTATATTTTAAAAAACAAACAATGCGTAAACTAGTATTATCAGTATTGCTTG
>JAGIAB010000342.1:266-3886 GCA_017745135.1 Flavisolibacter sp. | reverse complement strand
AACCTTCCTTAACGGTATTGGTTTGATGTGAATATTTATCCCATTGGTTTTTTCTTTAAAACTCCACATCGATTCATAATCAGGAAACGTAAGCGTCTCTTTTTTCATAAAGGTATTTTTAGGAAAGTCCTCTCATAAGAGAGATTGGCATATTGTTGAATTAAGATGATATTAGTCAGCATAAAAAATTGCACCATAAGAAAAAGAACCTCTTATCAGCTTTTCCGAGACCATCATTTGGGTAACTGGATTTACTTCATCAAAACAACTTGTAGAAGAATTGCAACAATAGAAATTTAGAAAATGACGTTTGCCTTTGCTGCATCTAACCGATGCAATCAACCATACAAAAACTGGTTTCAAAAAAAGAGGAAAATATTATTTGAAGTTGTGTGAATATCAGCCCTTGATAAAGTGTATCTGGTTTTTGTATTATACAAAAAGCCAAATTCTAATAAAATTCTAATTGGCTTTAACCTTCCTTAACGGTATTGCATTCTATTTTTAGGCATCGGAAATTTACTGTTTTCCGTATTCTCAAAAATTGTTGTTGAAAACTCCCCTTGATTCCTCAGGGGGATTTTTTTTGAATAACATACTACCCCTGCTTCGTATAATTACCATAAAATTCCATAGTAACCACATTGGCCCGAGTTGAACTGTATTTGATATTTGCGCCACATACGAACAATCATTCGAGTGTATAACCAAGTAAGTTTATCCGGGTTTCCAGGCCCGGTTTTTAATCGGGTCTTTCGTTAAAATCAAAAAGCCTTCACATTTGCTAAGGCTGTTAGCGAAACAATTTTGTTTCAGGTATATGTTGGGTAGTTGTTACCGGTTATTCAAATACACTGTAATCGCTTCCAAATCCTGGTCACTGTAATTCATCTTGCTGACTAAATATTTTCCTCTTTGGAGCAAACTATCGTTTTTAGGTTGTGGTAATTCGGTAATGCCCTCTTTTACTCTGGACGGACCTTTGTTACTGTTGTAAGCAAATAGGGCGAGCACAGTGATTAACGTCGCCGGACAAAATATAAGGAGAAGCTTTTTCATGATTCAGTAGTTGAAATGTTAGGCCGTCTGCATACGCAGCGAAAGTGATTGACTGATTTTTTGAAAGCGCTTTGCCGGAAGTTCCCGCTCCGCTTTCTGCAATAAAGTTTGAAATACTACAGGTGGAACTCCCTTCTCAATGGCCTTGATCCAAACTGTTGCTTCTGAGTTGTTGATGCCACGCAGCATCCACTTGGCATAAAAATCCTGCATCCACGGCGGCGTGTTCGCACTGATCTGTGAAGACACTGCTTTGATTTCATCATCGCTGTAATAACGCCATAAAATTTTGTTGATGATGTCTTCTTCCTTCGCCATATGTTCCAGGTTAAATACCATAAAGCGTACAAAGGATTCAGTAAGTTCTCTTCCTGAAACAATTTTTTCAGGCAGCGTAGAACTGCTAGCAACTTTCTTTACTGCGTTATTCAATTCTATTCCCAACTTTTCATCTTTTTCATGTTCTGCATTAAAACCGGCCACTACCGAAGGCTCGTATTCATTGATCATGGGCAGGATGAACGTATCTTCTTTATGCGCATGTCCTTCAAAAAGAAGAACAATTTCTTTTACTCTGCTCAATGCTTCTTCTGCCTGGTCTTCTTCGGTAAAATCCGTTTGCTGTAATTGCAGTGCGGTTTGGTACAATGCAGCCCTTAAGCCTTTATGAATAATGTTGAAGGTGTTATAACGTTCCATAACAGGATATTTAAAGTTGTAAATGATGAAAAGGTTTCAGAAGTTAAGGGTGAAAGAAGGACACAAGGGTTTCTCATGTGCTTTCGGACCTGAGCCTTGTGCCTTCATTTTTTTATTAAGATGCTTGCCTGCTGACAAAATCGGTTAAGCTGATTTCAGTGACTCCATCATGCCTGTTGATTTTCATTTTGGTTGGATAATAACCGCTTTGCTGAAATTTAGCCGGCTGAGGTAAGGCTCTTTCAAATTGGGTGGTGTTTTTCAAAAATTGTAACGTGATCATTGGTTCCCAGAAAACAATTTTGCTGTCATACGAGCCAAATAAGAAGGTTTGTGTAAAGGTTTCATTGTGCAGTTCAGGTGAAGTGGCGTCAATATAGTGCTTGCCCATCATTGGCACGCCGGGACCTGAAATATGATTGGCAGGAGTATAAGCAGCATTGGGCTCTGCATTTAATTTGGTCTCATCCATATAATTCATTACTTCGGCCTGGGTGCTTGTATAAAAATGAAAATCGAAGTGAGGCAGGGTATAAATCTCGTCTGGTTCATGTCCGCTCGAGTTCCAGTTGACCATGGCGAATTTAAACGGCGTTCCGCTTTTATCAGAAAAAGGAATGAGCAGGTTGTTGGCAGGGCTCATATGATCGCTGGGCTGACCTACAGGAACAGAGTTCAATGCGGCATCGTTCACTACAATCGAAACACTTACCGGTTTTCCATCCTTGTCCACTTTTGCTGAGGTCCATACTTTCCCGTTATGAAGTGTGGCTTCTTCACTTTTGTACACTTTGTCTTTGTTTTTTTCTTTGTCGCAGGCAAACAGGAAAGAAGAAGCCGCAACTGCAAGGATTAAAATCTTTTTCATAAATAAATTTGAGTTGATTAAGGTTTAATGATGACGCAAAGTTGTTGTGTGCGAGGGCCCTGGTAAAGAGCGTTGTGCATGAAACGCATAATTGAAGGCATGAACTGAAATCCTTATTTTGAGAATGAATTCTGTGAATCTGTAAATGAATGGTTACTGCCTTTGCACCAACTGTTATAAACATCGAATGAATTGGACATGAATCAGCAACACAGTAATTAAATTTGAATCTTTAATACAACCGCTTCATGCGAAGTTTTGCCCTTGTTGTTTTCTTATTTCTCTCCTTTGCCACTCTTGCTCAACAAGCCAGGCAATACGCTTTCAGGCATTTTACTACCATGAACGGGCTGGCATCGAACGGTACCGGCGCTGTACTTCAGGATAAAGATGGCTATATATGGATCGGCACTCAAAATGGGTTGCAACGCTACGATGGAAATAATTTCATTACGTTCCGTCATCGCATTTCTGATCCTTCGTCCATACCAAGCGATTATATCGCATTCATGTACCAGGATGGCAAAGGAAATCTTTGGCTGATTGGCGATAATAACAGGGTTGGCATTTTTGATTTGAAGCGGCTTGTATTTAAAGAAGTTCCTGTTATTGGCGAAACGCCGGATTTTTATTTGCCTTCGCATGTAGCTGAATTACCCACGGGAGAAACCATGCTGATGCGTGTGGATGGAACAGCTTTTAAATACGATGATCAAAAAAAGCAATTTATTAAAGGCGATGATGTTTTACATGTTCCTCCAAACTGGAAATGCACTCATTTTGCCTGGGATGCTGTAGGTAAAAAATTATGGCTGGGTTGTGATTCAGGATTAGCGCAATACAATCCGGTAACAAAGCATGTCAATTACAAAGAACATAATATTGATAATGATCCCATCATCAAAACATACGAAAATGTAGGTCAGTCTTCATGGCTTACCGTAACAAAAGAAGGTTCTCTTCTTTTTGCAGTGTGGCCTGATATGGCCAATGC
>JAGIAB010000342.1:0-256 GCA_017745135.1 Flavisolibacter sp. | reverse complement strand
GGTATAATAAGAACCTTGGTAAGGCAGAAACATTTTCGATTGGGACTTACGTTGGCTATCACAAGATCAATGGTTTTCTTCAGCAAACCAGTGGAAGGTTTTGGATTTATGGTTCTCCCTTCCTGATAGAATGGACAAAGAACAAAGATCCTTTTTCTGTGATTGCTTATAAATACAGCCGGGATGTTAAATACGAAAACTGTTACAAAAGCATCGAAGACAGGGAAGGCAATATCTGGATGGCGACGGATAATGG
>JAGIAB010000341.1:1928-3893 GCA_017745135.1 Flavisolibacter sp. | reverse complement strand
GAATCCTTCATCACATCGTCATCGGTATCATCATTACCTTCCAGCAAATCGCCCATAGCTACATCTTCAGCCTCATGTACAGGGGCATCCAACGAAGTGTGACGGGTATTGCTTTGGAAGATATTGTTGATCTCAGTTTCGCTCATTTCAAGAATATCTGCCAGCTCTTCGGTACTTGGTTCCCTTTCATGCTCCTGTTCGAAAGCCATATAAGCTTTGTTCGCCTTATTATAAGTACCGATCTTATTTTGCGGTAAACGTACCAAACGTCCTTGCTCAGCCAAAGCCTGTAAAATGGATTGACGGATCCACCATACGGCATAAGAGATAAATTTAAAACCTTTGGTTTCGTCAAAACGCTGAGCTGCTTTGATAAGACCAAGATTTCCTTCATTGATCAGATCACTCAGGGAAAGACCCTGGTGCTGATATTGTTTTGCTACTGACACCACGAAACGAAGGTTCGCCTGTACCAACTTGTCCAAAGCCCTCTGATCGCCCATTTTAATCCTTTGCGCCAAAGTGGTTTCTTCTTCGGGGGTGATCATCGGAATCTTTGAAATCTCCTGGAGGTATTTTTCTACGGCCTGTGAATCTCGGTTCGTAATCTGGGTAGCAATTTTGAGCTGCCTCATAATCTAAATCCTGTTATTAAAAGATGAATAATTAACTTGACAAATGATTTTCACAGAAAGTTGCAAATGGATAGTTAAACAGTGTACCGACTGTCTGCAAAAATAACTCGCATTCGCTAAACGTCATAATCATTTGCGACAAATTCTTTTCTACAAAAATTATACTACGATTGGATTTACTGAAATAGTGACTGGTAAAGGATTTTAAAAGTTTTTATTTCTACAAACAACCAGAGTTATTCACAGATTTAGACCCTGGCCCGATATTTTTGCCTGAGAAAAATCCATAATGCAATGCCTGTAAGTATAAGTCCCAGCGATATAACTTCGGCCTGGGTGGGATGAAGTCCAAAGAGATCCATCTTGTTGTTGACCCTGATCTTTTCAATAAAAAATCTTTCGAGTCCATTTAAGATGAGGTAAAGACAGAACAAGGCTCCAACCGGTTTTAACCGGTCTCTCAAACCCCATAATATTAAAAACAAAATAGTACAGGTAATGATTTCATACAGCGAAGTAGGAAAGACAGGAACCGGCAACTGGTTACAGTACCCATCATCGCAATCCTGGATAGGAACACCTACTCTATTAACATTATGAGGAAAATTATAGGCAAAGAACCAGTTTGGTAAAAAGGCAAGTGCGCCTGGTTTTTCAAAACTGGCGTGATGCAGGTTGGGTTCCAGCTCAAAATATTTTGGATTGGCAATAATGGCATTTTTAAAATCGTCAGGTGCTGCCAAAACAATATGATTTGCGGAGTCAACTTTATAAGCCGTATTGTAAATGCCCCAATCGCCGTCGCCCGATACCTGGCAACCGATGCGGCCGATGGCGTAGGCAATCATTAATGAAGGCGCAATAGCATCAGCTAAATGACGGATTCCAATTTTATGTTTTCTTGCATAAAAGATGATGGCTATGGTTGCACAGATCAGTCCACCGTAAAAAGTCAATCCTCCGCCGGAAAAGATGTACGCAGCAGGATCTTGCAGGAAACCACTCCAGTTTTCAAAAATGTCGAAGAGTTTGGCACCTGCCAATCCTACCACTAAAGCAATGATGGTTAATTCTCCTACCCTGTCCTGAGGCCAAATGCGAACTGTTCGCTCTTCCGGCTTTGCTAATTGATGTTTTTTCTTTTCGTAATATTTCAGATAAGCAAACAAAGCACCGGTGATCAAACCTGCAGGGAGATTTCCCATGGTTGAAAAAATGTAAGCTTGCGGGTCTTGCGTTGCTTCCGAGCTTAAAAAGAAAAGCGCAATGATTTTATAGCCCAATAAAAAGCCCAATAAAAAATTAAGAATGAGTTCAGTTGTTGTTGCCG
>JAGIAB010000341.1:0-1918 GCA_017745135.1 Flavisolibacter sp. | reverse complement strand
GTTGCCGGCTTTCCAACAATATGTTTCATTTCTGTTGGATGAAAAAAACCTTGTTTGCTTTTTCTTCTTAATTCATGCGCCAGCAAAGCCGCCGCTACTAAAAAGGAAATAGCTACAAAAAAACCAAAAGAGTTGATGAAACGAAGAAAACCAATCTTAACACCAAATGCGTCTTTAAAAAAATAATACAGGTTGGGATACATAAGCCGTATTGAGGAGCAATGTTAATTCAATTCAGTGATAAAAAAGCCTCTCATTGCTGAGAGGCTTTGAAAATAAAACAACTGATTAATTGCAATACGCTTCAAACGCACCAATAAGATTGTGTGCTATCATTTGAGCCGAACGGCCCTCGATCATATGTCTTTCAATAAAATGGACTAACTGGCCATCCTTAAATAAAGCAATGGATGGAGACGATGGAGGATAAGGTAATAAGTGCTGGCGAACAGTTTGTACAGCTTCTGTATCAAATCCAGCAAAACTGGTAGTAAGATGATCAGGTTTTTTTTGTGAATTCATCACAGCCATTAAAACACCTGGGCGTGCCGTACCTGCTGAACATCCACACACTGAATTGATCATAATCAAAGTGGTACCTGACTGTTTCAATTGGTTTTCCACTTCTTCTGATGTGAGCAATTCTTTAAATCCATTCTCAGTTAATTCCTCTTTCATGGGTTGTACTAACTCTACTGGATACATAGTTCAAATTTTTTCGCAAAGCTACAAAAATTCATTGTCTAAACAGCAGTTGTTTCTTACAAACTGTCATAACAAAGTAAGATAAAATGCAGTTCTGGCAGGCATTTCATCGATTTTAGCTAACGGTATATAGTTTGAATAATTTGAAAACGAAAATGAAAATGAATCAACCAAAAAAACAATTCAACTATGGCAATCGTAAAATTTTACAACCGCCCGGTTAATAGATTTTTTAACAATTTTATGGACGCCTCTTTTGCAACCGTACCGTCTATGTTACGTGATGATTTCATCGCTCCGAATTTCAGATCTTTTACTCCGGTAAATATCAGGGAAACAGAAAATGAGTATGTGTTGGAATTGATTGCTCCGGGTTTCCAAAAAGAGGACTTCAAGATCAATCTTGATAACAACACATTAACAATCTCTGCCGATAAGAAAGAGGAAACAGAAAACAGGAATGAAAAGTTTATTCGTAAAGAATACAAACAACAATCATTCAGTCGCTCTTTTACAATTGATGAAAAGATTGATGCCGAAAATATTTTAGCACAATATGTTAATGGTGTTTTGACATTAAACCTTGCGAAGAAGCAGGAAGTCAAACCACCAGTAAAAGAAATTTCAATACAGTAATTATAAATTTTTTCTCATAAGCAGTTGGTTTTGGTTTATAACCCCGCTATTCTTAGCGGGGTTCTTTTTTTGCATAATATTGCATCTTCATTTAACGTTCTAATTCCTATTGATGCTGTACATGAAGAAGTTTTATTTCTTGCTTTTGCTTTCTGCTTTCTATTTTACCAGTTCTGCGCAAGACGATACGACCATTGTTCCTATAGACACGGTTATAAATACCGACACTGTATTAAGAATTATTGACCTTAATCCTTATTTCACTTTACATGTCGATTCCTCTTTCACCCATCAGCTTCATATCAATAAAAATCCGGAAAATTATTTCTGGTACTTGCGGAACGCTCCTGTCGGTCTGAGAATTAACAGGGAGAATGGTGTCATTAGTTTTAAGGCAGACAAGTCCTACTTTCTGTCAGGGAGATTGAAATATGATGTTAGTTATAATGTTAATATCGGTGTTCAAAATCTAAAAGATCCCAAAGAAAAAATAGACACCAATTTTGCTATTGTTTTTTATAATACTGAAGTCATTCATTCAAAATTAAAACCTACGGTATCCAGTACAATAACCATT
>JAGIAB010000340.1:1937-3906 GCA_017745135.1 Flavisolibacter sp. | reverse complement strand
CTTTAATCATTATACGTGCAGTATCGTCAATGCGATGAAGTAAAGGGTTAAGCGATCTTTCAGAAAAATATTCGAGTATTGCTTTTTTTGCGCCTTCCCAATGACCAAAATCATCAATTAGAAGGACACCTTTGTTTTCTAACAAAGGATATAACTTCTCCATTTCCACCTTTGTTGATTCGTACCAATCCGTATCCAATCGCAAAAGAGAAATTTTCTCCGGCAGGTAATTTAAAAGCGTATCCTCTACTTTTCCTTTAATAAAATGAATATTATCAAAACCGGTCGTAGCCATGTTTTTTTTCACTTCATCTAAAGATGACAAACACCAGATAGAATCTTCGTCACTGGCATTTTGTATATTCAATAATTCCCTGGCCGCATCGCCTCTCACATCTTTATCGGCTTCTGTAGGTTCACTCATTCCTTCAAAAGTATCGTACATATAAATTTTCCGATCGTTCTGTTGCTTTTCTTTTAACATTAAAGCGATCAGCATTGAACTTCCGCCTTTCCATACTCCGCATTCTACAAAATCGCCGGGGATGCGGTTGTTGATCACATAATTTACCGACTGATACAATGAATACATCCTTTCAATGGATGTCATGGTAAACGGTTTGCACTTATTGTAAAGTTCCATGAATTTTGATTCGGGAACGAGATCATAAGGAACAACTGATTCTATTTTACCAATCTTAAATCCTGCCGGCTCTATTAGTTTATTTATGATTCTTATCAACATTATACTTCGTTTATCAATGTACTTAACTGCAAAATAATTGTTTCTTCATTAGCATGAAGCCGCTTTGCTTTTTCAAAAGCAGTATTACCAACTTCCGCCACCCTTGAAGGGTTTTTCCTTAATTCAAGTATTTTCTCAGCCATTTGGCTTACTGAAAAGTCAGGAACAATCCAACCTGCATCAACTGAAATGAATTCAGTAATTCCGCCACTTTCAAAACTGATACTCGGTAATTTATTAAAAGCCGCTTCCAATACCACTAAAGGATATGGATCTTCGCGTGATGTAAGAAGAAATAAATCAAACGGAAGAAGGGCAGAAAAAGAATAGGGTAGAAAACCGGTAACCATAATCTTTTTGGATAACCCGTTTCTTTCCACGTACTCTTCAAATTTGTTTTTCATTTCATGATCCACAAAATCACCAAGCCAGATAAAGAAAATTTCCGGATCGTGTTTTAGCAAATTACATACTTCCATAAACAGATCGAAACCCTTTCGATGCGTAGCCGTTCCCATTGAAGCCACCAAAAATTTTCCTTCAATGGAAAATCGCTTCATCATTTCAAGCCTTACCGCCTCTTTTGTTTGTTGAACAGCCCTAAAAGGGAAGAAGTAATTTAGCCTGAAAATTTTCTCTTTGGTAACAGAATGGTTCTGAACTAAATTTTCTGAAACAGCACCTGATGGAACTGCAATTTTATCTGCACAGCTAAGACTGAGTTGGGCATCCGATTCGTAAGTGCGAATAATAGATTCCAATTCGTGCACATAAACAATAACAGGCAGATGATGCACATTGATTTTATCTAAAAGCCCGCCATTTGTAATTGTGTTACTAAAAATGATATCAAAGTTTTTAGTGTAACTGCGCCATTTTTTTAATTTCCATAAATACAGAACGTAATTTTTTACCCGGTATAAAAATCTTTTTTCAGCAGAGTAGGTTTTGCTCTTCAAAACGTCTGTTTTTGCCAATAATTTAAAATCCGCCTCAAGAGGACCTCCCCTCGCCAAAAGGATTTCAAATTCAAATGCATTTCTTTTCTTTAAAAGACGCAAAAGGTTTATCAACAAAACAGGTGCTCCGGTGAGTGAAGATTCATGCGAGATGAATAATATTTTTCTTCGACCGTTCGACCTCATAAACCCTTCTTTTTGGCTAAAACAATATTGTTTAAATAAAGAGTTGAATTTGACGGGAAGACTTTATTGAAAACAATTC
>JAGIAB010000340.1:0-1927 GCA_017745135.1 Flavisolibacter sp. | reverse complement strand
GGTATAAACACCAGGAACAATTTATAGATCCATCGTGACAGAAAAAAAGGTTGCATCTTTTTATAAAAAACAGTATGGAAATATAAAACACAAAGCTGCGAAATAGTTGTCATAAAATTTCCAGCCTTTCTGAACTGCACCACTTCAAAACCGTTCTTGTCCAGAATATGTTTTAGAGCATAAAAAGTATAACGGGCATAATCATGAGGAACTTCATGCTCATTCCAGGAAAAAGGACAGGTGATCAAAATCATGCCTCCCGTTTTCAGTACACGGTTGATCTCAGTCAAAACCTCGTCCAGATTAAAAACATGTTCAAATACCTCGCTGCATAAAACCGAATCGAAAGAAGAGTTTTCAAAAGGCAATTGTTTCCCATCGTAAAACACATCTATCTGCTCATTATCATGAGGATGGCCTTCATTATGGAAATCGACACCTATATATTCTTCAACCTGAAACAATGACCTATATGGCTTCGACCCGCAACCAAAATCCATTAAGCGTCCCGTTAAATAGGGCGAAAACAGTTCAATTGAGTTTTTAAGCCCTCGCCTGATAAAATAAAATGGATGAAAAAGATTCGGTGAAAAGGCTTTTGGTATTTTCGAAGTCGACTGCATCTGCAAATTTAATCTACAAAGCCGCAAGTAATAACCTGCGACTTTATAATAGAATATTGAAATAACAACAGGTAGATTATACCAACTGAATCCTAATGCCAAGATCATAACGATAGCCTGCCCAAATTCAGAAAAGGATAGAAAAGAGAAAGCTAATCAGCACTGCCAGGCAGTTAATTTTCATTCATCAGATAGTAATACAGAATGTTTTATTGAAAATCACTGAGCTTCTTCAAAAACAATTCAAGCCCTTTCTTCTTTTCTTCATCAAGTGGATAACTTACGCATGACGTGAAATATTATCGTAAATCAAAATCCGGGAATACATTTTCGCTGATAACCTCGTCAATTTTTTCCAAGCCTAATGCGTTGGCCTCATTAAAAGCCGCAATAAATTCCTCCGGTAATTTTTTATTAGCGATCCAGGCCGCAAATACAAATGGAAGGCCCGTATGATTTCTCCAGGCTTCACTTAAATCGTAAATGTATTTCGATTGGCTTCTTTGCTGCAAAGCCCTGTCTCCTATCACAACCCCGGCAGTCGTTCCTTTTAATTGCCCCCTGAAATCTTCTCCCGTGGCATCAACAAAGACTACATCTTTTTTCCAGTATTCTTTCAACAAAATTTTGGCAAGATTAACAGAAGTACGTGATTGATAATCGAGATAAACCTTTTCAATTTCTTCTATCGGCACCTCGCTAAAAATACATACCGAAGCCACGGGCCCGTTACCGCCGATACAATAATCGCTGTCAATGTACCACTCCTTTAAGCGAAGCGTGGCGGCTACCGGTATTAACCCAATGTCCACTTCATCGTCAATCAGCATTTGCGCAATTTTGGAAGGATAATCCTCAACCAATTCAATCTCCTTCAGTATCGGGTGTCTTTTGATTCCGTATAACAAAGGCTTTGTATTTAAATAACTTACCGCTCCTACTCTTATCTTCTTCAATTGATTTATTTTTGCCCGCAAAGATAAATTCAGTTGGTAGTTTGTGGTTGGTAGTTTGTGGTTTTTCTAACATAACTGCTTTCTTCTTGCTGCCATCATTACTTTATTATGGAACTGACTACACTTTCTGCTATTTCCGCTATTGATGGACGTTACCGCAAACAAGTTCAACACCTCGATGAATATTTTTCTGAGTATGCATTGATAAAATACCGTGTGCTGGTTGAGATTGAATACTTATTTCTTCTTTCCAAAAAAAAATTCTTTAAACTTTCTGATAAAACAGTAAAGCATTTAAATAAAATCAAAGCTGATTTTGGGTTGGAAGATGCCCAGGAGATCAAACAG
>JAGIAB010000033.1 GCA_017745135.1 Flavisolibacter sp. | reverse complement strand
CCCATACCTGCAAATCGCAAACATATACCGGTGCGTCATTCGTATGCATATCTCCATTCACTAAAAAATCAATTCCATGTTTCCAGCTTGGCCCAACAGAAAACTTTACCTGGCGATTCACTTTTGCATCCTGCGAAGCCAGTGTTTTGATCTCTCTTAATCGTGCAGGAATATAGGCTACAGAAGGTTTTGCTTCCTTTACTACAACGGTTGCAAACGCATTGTGTTTTGCTTTCAGAAAGGTCATACGGTTGTAGGGAAGTGATTCAATGTAAAACAGATCACCTTCATTGAATGGACCAACGATAATATCGATTCTTTCGCCGGGAAGTAGCCAATACCAGCATGATGGACCATCCTTTTCATTTGCATGGTTTCTTCTTCCAGGTGATTGAAGAAAATGGAAAACTTCCGGAGTACAAAGCATGGAAGGATACCTACAACCTGAAACCACGAAGCAAAGTGAAGATTGCATGGATACCAGACAATCGTCCCGGAAGATGGATGTATCACTGCCATATACTGGAACATCATGAAGCGGGAATGATGGCACATTTTGAAGTGGTAGACAAAGCAAAAGGTGCATTAAATACTCCGGCTCCACATTCATGCAGCCATTAGTATTGATCTGTTAAGATGCTATGCAATGAGATAAGTTTTGAATTTTAGTTGCACGCAGAGAGCACAGAGAGAAGAAAGCTGTTAGCGAGCATAAAAATAGGTAGTAACACGGTATAAAAATCCGTAGTTACCACGTTGACCAGCGTTATTGGTAAAGGGATATTTGTAACCCGGTTTATAAAAACAGTTATATGTCAATCGATAACTTTCTTACCAGGCGTACAAAAAAAATTACTCTCAACTTTCCTTCAGAAGCTGAGATGTGGCGATTTTTTGAAACTTCTGATGTAAGGGAATTCCGTTTGGATTCTTCGAATTGTACCGTTAGCGGCCGGTTCCTGCCCATAGAAATCGAAAGAGCCCAAACCCAAATGAATGCAGTTATTAAAGAAGTGAACTGTAATTAAAATCATTTTATTTTAAATTCAATCGGCCCGGAAACTACATATTGATTTTAGTGAAGCGGCTTGTGTGCAAACACAGGCCGTAACCGTTTTAAAAACCTTTCTCTAACTCAACAATAAGTTTCAAATCACTCCCATTCTCCTGCTCCTTCTCTTATCAACTCCGGTTCGCCTTTTGAAAAATCAACAATGGTTGAAGGAATCATTCCTCCAATGCCGCCATCAATCACCGCATCTACCAGCTTTTCAAACTTATCATGAATAATCTCAGGATCGGTATAATCTTCAACATATTCGCCGGGCAGGGTTGCACTTAAAATAGGATTGCCCAATTCCTGTACAATGCATCTTGCAATTTTATTATCGGGTATACGAATACCCACCGTGTCTTTTTTTGTTTTTAAAATTTTCGGCACTTCTTTACTTGCTCCTAAAATAAATGTGTAAGGGCCGGGAAGGTATTGCTTCAGCGTTCTGTAAACAGGCGTAGCCAGTTGTCTTGCGTAATGACTTAAATCGCTGAGGTCATAACAAACAAAAGAAAGATTGGCCTTTTGAGGCTCCACATTTTTAATGCGGCAAATCCGTTCAATGGCTTTATGCTGATAAATATCACAACCTAAACCATAAATGGTATCAGTAGGATAAACAATAATGCCACCTTTTTTCAGAATGCCAACAATCTGTCTTATCAACCTCTCCTGCGGATTTTCCGGATGTACTCGAATTAGCATAGGATCAATTTACGTTCTTGTCTTTTAAGAATCTCTTTTCAACGAAAATTTGTTAGGGCTGAATCTCAAAAATTAATTTTGCAAAAATCGTTCACCATGCAGTTAGAAGCCATTCCTGTTTTTGAGACGATCGATCCCAAGCAGTTTAAGGATGAGTTTTACGAGCCACAAAAACCCGTGGTGATTAAAAATCTTGCAAGGCAGTGGCCGGCTTATTCAAAATGGAACTGGAAATACTTTAAGCAACTGGTTGGCGATAAAAAAGTGGGTCTTTATAACAATACAAAAAGCGATGCCTATACACCCATTAACACAGCCGATGATTACAAAACTTTTGGTGAGTATATTGATATGATCAGTAAAGGCCCCGCGGGATGGAGAATTTTTTTATTCAACATTTTTGATCATGCTCCGCAACTAATTCATGATTTTACATGGCCTGAACACTTGATGAAGGGCTTTGTAAAAAAATATCCCATGCTGTTTGTAGGCGGAGAAACTTCCATCACGCACATGCATTTCGATATTGACCTTTCCCACATTCTGCATACACAATTTGTAGGAAGAAAAAGAGTGCTGCTGTTTCCGTTCAACGAACAATACAAATTATACCGCAAACCCTGGGAAGTGCTGAGCCTTGCGGACTTCTCCAATTATTATTCGCCCGAAAAAAGTAAGGTGGATTATGAGCAGTTTCCTGCATTGAAATATGCCAAAGGCTATGAAGTCATACTTGAGCATGGAGATACTTTATTTATGCCTGCAGGTTACTGGCATCATATGGAATACCTCGATAGCGGATTTGCCATGAGCCTTCGTGCATTACAACCTTCGCTTACCGGAAAATTAAAAGGTGTGTGGAATTTGTTTGGTATGCGCACCATTGATACAGTGATGAAAAAGACAGTACCTAAATGGTGGTACGAAAGCAAGAAGAAGAAAATTTTTGAGAATGCAAACAGAACTATGATTTAAAGGATTAAATAGATTGATAGGAAATAAAAAGAGTTTTCAATTACTGAAAACTCTTTATTTATGATGAATGTTCTGATTTCCTCTTAATCCTTCAAATCAAAAAAATCCTAGTTCTGTATCGTCCAAACTTCATTTCCTTTCAGCAACTTATCCAAATCAGCCACTTTCTTTTCTTTAGCGGCCTCAATTTGTTGATTTAGCATATCCTCGTAGGTTGGACGGGTTGTTTGATAAAACACACCAAACGGCCGTGGTAAATGATTTTCTTTTCTTGGATCATCAAACATTCTTGTCAGGATCTGAGCCTTGTAAATATCGCTTTCATCATGAACCCAAAGGTCACCAGCGCTATAACCACCATTCAGGCTAACCACCACCGGAGTAAATCCATCCAGCTTAATTCCTTTATCCTTGTTGGCACCAAAGATCAGCGGCTGTCCATTCTCCAGGAATAGTGCTTCGTCCGCTTTTGAACCTTTTTCTGTAAAAATTTCAAACGCACCATCATTAAAGATGTTACAGTTTTGGTAGATCTCTAAAAACGAAGCTCCACGGTGGGCATGGGCTCTTACCAACATGCTTTGCAAGTGTTTTGGATCCCTGTCCATGCTTCTTGCAACAAACGTTGCGTCTGCGCCCAGGGCCAGGGCCAATGGATTGAAAGGATGATCGATACTTCCAAACGGGCTGGACTTGGTTACTTTATTTTCTTCTGATGTAGGTGAATATTGTCCCTTGGTTAAACCATAGATCTGGTTATTGAAGAGCAAAACATTTACATCAAAATTTCTCCGCAATAAATGAATGGTGTGATTACCACCAATGCTCAGGCTATCGCCATCGCCGGTAACAATCCATACACTTAGATCAGGACGGGAAGCTTTCAATCCGCTTGCAATAGCAGTTGCTCTTCCATGGATCGAATGCATTCCGTACACATTCATGTAATAAGGAAAGCGGGATGAGCATCCAATGCCTGAAATGATCGCTATGTTTTCGCGTGGGATACCAAGCGTCGGCATCACTTTTTGTACTTGTGCCAGAATCGAATAATCTCCGCAACCCGGGCACCATCTTACTTCCTGGTCGGTAGCAAAATCTTTAGCAGTGAGTACGGGGGCCGGTGGTGTTAATGTTTCCATTGTGTTTAAATTTTCAATAATCAACGCTCAATGTTCAATTCTCAACTTTTGGAAGAGTCTTATTTTTTTGAGCAGTGTCTATACTTTTGGCAATAATTGCAATTAATTCTTCTGTTTCTTTAAATATATCCTGCAGTTTAGCTGCAGGCTTAATCATTTCCTTTTTTATAATAATCTTCAAAGCTGTTCTGCATTCTTTTAATTCTTTCAAACAAACTCCCAGCTTATGAACAAAATCAGCTCTCGATTCTGCCGCCTGGGCTTCACCATAATTAAAAGCAGGAGAATGACAAGATTTGACTAATTGACCTGCTATATAATTTCCGGCTCGTGAATTTGGTAACGCTTCCACAACATCAATCATTCGGCAGGTATAATTTACCAACCTGTCCTCCAAATCATATTTTATTGTGGGCATACTTGAGCATTGAGTGTTGAACATTGCTCATTGAGCATTCCCCAAGATAAACATTATTGCTCTTTTACCAATTCTTCCCAATATTCCGCAGCACGGCGTGTATGAGGAATGACGATAGTTCCGCCAACAATGTTGGCTACCGAAAAAATTTCATACATCTGTTCTGTAGTAATTCCTAACTCACTACATTTTCCGAGATGATATTTAATGCAATCATCACATCTTAAAACCATACTGGCAACCAATCCCAACATTTCCTTTGTTTTCTTATCCAGGAAGCCGTCTTCGTAAGTATTGGTATCTAAATTCCAAAGGCGTTTCAGTACAAGATTGTTCTTGCCCAAAATCACTTCGTTCATTTTTTCCCGGTACTCGTTAAACTCTTTAGCCTGTACAGACATGTTAAAATTTGACGACAAAAATAAATAATACGGCCGCATCTATTGTTGTATAAATGTCAAGCGCCTTTTTTTCTATAAATTCAATGCAAATTTTAACGCTTTTATGAAACGACCTTTCCTGGTAATTGTTGGTTTAGCACTTGTAGTTTCCATATCTATGGCTTTTACTGAAGACCTCACTAAGGATGATCCGCTCTACACAAACCTCCAGATCTTACCCAAAGACATTACCAAAGAGCAAATGGACAGTGTTATGCACCATTTTACTGATGCGCTAAGTGTCAGGTGCAATTTTTGTCATGTAAGAAATGACTCGACCAGAAAATATGATTTTGCCAGCGATGCCGTGGCCCATAAAAGGAAAGCCCGGGATATGATGAGACTTACAGACAAGATCAACGATGATTATTTTGATGTTACAGGCGGGCAACGAACCATCAACACCCAATTAATGGTAACTTGTTATACCTGTCATCATGGTTCAACTGATCCTGAAGTGAGGGCACCCAAAAAACAGGAGTCTTCTCTTCGGTTTCAGGGACAACCGCTGCAGGTCGCTGACTCTGCAAAAAAATCTCAATAATTATGGAACCAGGATTTGATTTTGGAATGATTGGTATTGGAGTCATGGGGAGTAACCTTTTGCTCAACATGGCCGATCATGGATTTGCTGTAATTGGATTTGACCTGAAACAGGAGAGAGCAGACAAGCTGGAAGCCGCAGCTAAAAAAGGACAGGTGGTGAAAGGCACCACCAGGGTTGAAGAAATGGTGGCTTCTTTAAAAAAGCCAAGAAAGATCATGATGCTGGTGCCGGCCGGCAAGCCTGTTGATAGTGTGATTGAAAACCTGCTTCCTCATCTGGAGAAAGACGATATTGTTATTGATGGCGGCAACTCCCATTACAAAGACACAATCCAGCGCATCAATTACCTTCAGAATAAAGGCATCCATTTTTTTGGGATGGGTGTTTCCGGTGGCGAACTGGGCGCAAGGCTTGGTCCAAGCATGATGCCCGGTGGTGATAAAGAAGCTTATCAATACCTGAAACCAATATTGGAAGCTATTGCCGCAAAAGCTGACGGCGAACCTTGCGTTGCTTACATGGGTAATAATGCGGCAGGCCATTATGTAAAGATGGTGCACAATGGAATTGAATATGCCATGATGCAGATGATCAGCGAAGTATATGATTTGTTGCACAGAGGTGGCGGGCTCACTAACCAGGCATTGCATTCTATTTTTAAAAAATGGAACGAAGGACAGTTGCATTCTTATTTAATTGAAATCACTGCTGAAGTTTTCAAAACACAGGATGATGAAACGGAAGATCCTTCTGATTTTTTAATTGATCACATTTTAGATCAGGCCGGCTCAAAAGGAACCGGTAAATGGACTTCACAGGACGCCATGGACTTGCCGGTTGCCATTCCCACTATCGATATGGCGGTTGCCATGAGAGATCTTTCAGTTTACAAAGAACAAAGAGTACGTGCCGCTAAGTTGTACAACTCGTCAGTAAACAAAATTGAAATCACCCAAAACGACTTAGGTCATCTCGAAAATGCTTTGGCGTTTTGCTTCGCCATTGCCTATGCACAGGGATTGAGTATGCTTGCCAAAGCTTCGGATGAATTGAACATGAATATTCCCTTACCCGATGTGATCAAAGTATGGAAAGCCGGGTGTATTATCCGGTCTGCACTGCTTGGAAATTTTACAGAAGCCTTCCGGAAAGATCCAAAACTTCCAAATCTTTTACTTGATGACGAAATAGCTGAATTGCTTAAAAACCGTGAAGAAAGCATTCGCCAGGTTTTAGAGATCGGTATCAAATCAAAAATTCCTATGGCAGGAATGATGAGTGCTTTAAGCTATTACGATGCTTATTTGAGTGACCGTATGCCTACAAACCTCATCCAGGCACAAAGAGATTTTTTTGGTGCGCATACTTACCAAAGAATAGATAAAAAAGGCGTGTTTCATACAGAGTGGTATGTAGAAGGAGAATAAACTTCATTTTAGCGCTGAACCTTTAAACCATCGAACGATTATGGCAACTAAAAACCAGCCCACCATTATTTTCATCTTCGGAGGCAGCGGCGATCTTACTTACCGCAAACTGATGCCGGCTTTATACAATCTCTATCTTGACAATTATTTACCCGAAAAGTTTTTGATTGTTGGTATTGGCAGAACTGATTTTACCAACGCCACCTTTCGCAATCATTCCAAAAAAGGAGTGGAGGAACATTCACGCAGAAAAGAAGAAGTAAAACCGGGATGGAAAGAGTTTGCTCCCTGTGTTGAATATATGAAAGCAGATCTGTCCAACGACGCCACTTACAAAAACATGTTGAAAAGGGTGCACGAAGCAGGCGAAGAATGGAGAGCAAAACCTACAACAATTTATTACATGTCGGTAGCCCCGCAACTGGCACCAACGATTGCAGAAAAATTACACAAAGCAAAACTCACTGCCGACTGTAAGCGTTCGAGAATGGTTTTTGAAAAGCCTTTTGGTCATGATTTGAATAGTGCTACTGAATTAAACATTCAATTAGGTGAAATGTTTAAAGAAGAGCAGATCTATCGCATTGATCATTACCTCGGGAAAGAAACCGTACAAAACATTTTGGCTCTTCGCTTCGCTAATGCATTGTTTGAACCGATCTGGAACAGTCACTACATCGATCACATTCAGATCACGGCTGCGGAAAATATTGGTGTGGAAGATCGTGGCGGTTATTATGAGCAAGCGGGTGCACTTCGTGATATGGTACAAAATCACATCCTCCAATTGCTTTGCATGGTTGCTATGGAAGCACCGGTTTCGTTCGATGCTGATGAAATCCGAAATAAAAAACTGGATGTGTTACGAGCTGTAAGAGTTTGGGAAAAAGATGAAGTGCATTTGAATGCAGTACGCGGACAATATGGAAAGGGATGGATGGAGGGCAAACAAATGAAAGCTTATCGTGAAGAAAAGAATGTGTCACCCACTTCCAATGTTGAAACCTTTGCCGCCGTAAAATTCTTTGTTGACAACTGGAGATGGAAAGATATTCCGTTTTATGTTCGGACCGGCAAAGCATTGCAATCAAAAACTACATTGATTACCATTCAATTCAAAGCTGCTCCGCAATATGCTTTTCCTTCAAAAGCAGGAGAAACCTGGCGGGCCAACCGGTTAACCATTTCCATTCAGCCACAAATGGACATTCGTTTACGCTTCCAGGCAAAACAACCAGGACCGCATATGGCCTTGCAACCGGTGGATATGATCTTCAGTTATAACGATGCTTACGGCGATGACCACCAACAACCCGAAGCTTATGAAACCTTGCTGGAAGATGTAATTGAAGGAAATCCCACTTTATTTATGCGTGCCGACCAGGTGGAAACTGCATGGAAGATTATTCAGCCTATTTTGGAAGTTTGGCAAACAAGGCCGCCGGTTGATTTCCCGAATTATTCGCCAGGTACCTGGGGGCCCGAAGATGCAGAAGCATTAATTGCGAAGAACGGACACCATTGGGTAACCTTGCCGGAGGATAATCAATAATTGGTTGATTATTTACACCACTACCAACTCATAAAAATTTTCAGGCAGTAAATATTTGTTAGCCAGTTCCTGTAATTCTTTTGAAGAAACTTTCCGGATGGTATCAATTTGCTTGTAGAAATAATTTTCATCCAGACCATTCAGGATAATATTTTTCCAGCGGCTGATGATATGAAAAGGACCATCCAGGTCGCCAAGAATGGAGCCCATCATATAATTACGAACAAGCAGCAACTCCCCCTCATCTACAGGCTTATTGCAAAGAATTTCCATTTCCTTATACACTTCAGCAATTGTGGCTTCGCAAACATCTCTACCGGCTTCTGTACTAACAATCCAGGCACTTTGCTGAATATGATTTTCGAGATAACTGTAAATGCCGTAGGTGTACCCTTTCTCTTCACGAATATTGCTCATTAATCTTGATCCAAAGAAACCTCCGAATACATTATTCAGCACTTGTGCTTTAACAAAATCAGGATGATGACGATTTGGGAAATGACTGCCCAAACGAATGGCACCCTGTACGCCTTGCGGATCATTGGTTACCCTGTATTTTTTTTCAGCAGCAGGTTGCGGAGAAAGATGCGCTGCATCCACTTGTTTGTACTTTAAATCACCGAAGTGCTGGTTTAGCAAAGGGAATAAATTAGAAGGCACCTTACCTCCAACAAACAAAACAAACTTTCCGCTTTGATAATAGTTTTTATAAAAGCTTAAAAGATCTTCCCTGGTTACATGGTCAAAATCTTCAAACCGGGTATAACGTCCATAAGGATGCTGCTCGCCATACAAATACGCATCGATCAAACGGCCTGCAACAAAATCACATTTTTTCAGGTTGACGTTAAGCCTCTGCTTCATGTTTTGCTTGTAGATCTTAATTTCTTCTTCGGGGAAAACGGAATCAACCAACATCTCTCTCACTACAGGCAATAAAACTTCCAGGTGTTTGGTAAGACAATGAAGCGAAATCGTCGCTGTTTCGTTATAACAATTACGATTTAAATACGAGCCATAATATTCAAAATGCTCATTGAGTTGAAAAGCAGTTTTTTTTGAAGTTCCGTTCTTCAATAAAAAATTAGTACTGGCAGCGACCAGGTTTTTATTTTCAAACCAGTTGCCTGCATAAAACACCCACTCCAATTGCAACACATCTTCGGCACCGGCATCGATTACGTATACTTCAGCACCGTTATTTAAAACGTGTTTTTCATAAGGCTTTAATTCAAGACTAAGTTCAACAGCATCTTTAATGTGCGGTGCTTGTTTTCTATTGAGTGTTCCTTTTATCGCTTCCACTTTCATTCGTGTAATTCGTGATTAAAATTCCCGCCTGACCGATCAGCCGGGCAGGGTGTCTTAGTTCTTTGCTAAATACCAAATCGTACTGCTGTTCTCTTCTGTAAAGATTTCGTTGCTGAGTTGCTGAACATCTTCAACCGTTACCTTGTTATAACGATCCAGTTCTGTATTCATTAAAGAAGCGTCGCCAAGTAATTCATAATAAGCAAGGCTGTTGGCACGATTCATTAAACTCATGTCTTCAAAAGCAATCATGCTTTCTGTTTTATTCTTTACTTTCTGCAATTCTGCTTCGCTCACTTTTTCCTGTTTCATCTTTTCCAGTTCCACGTTAATGGCGGCTTCAGCATCTTCCATTTTTACACCTTTCACTAATTTTCCTTCAATTGTCAGCAAGCCTGCATCTGTTGTGCCAAAATGATAACATTCAATATTGCTGAACAATCTTTTTTCTTTCACCAGCGACTGAAATAATCTTGATGAGCCACCACCACCCAATACTTCGGTAATGAGATCGGAGACATAATAGCGGTGGTCCAATCTTGAATAAATATGCCAGCACTTGTATAAAGCATCCAACGGAACTTCGGCCTGTATTTCTAATTTTTTCGCCCTGGTTTGCTTCGGTTCTTCCGGCAATTGACGCAGGTATTTCTCACCATTTTCAATGGGGCCAAACCATTTCTCTGCAAGTGTTCTTACTTGTTCTACCGTAACATTTCCTGCCACCACCAATATAGCATTGACCGGGCGGTAGTGTTTGAAGAAAAAATTTCTCACATCCTGCAATTGTGCATTTTCAATGTGAGAAAGCTCTTTACCAATGGTCATCCATCTATAAGGATGTACTTCATAAGCAAGATCACGCAGCTTCAACCACACTTCACCATAAGGTTTGTTGAGATAGTGTTCCTTGAATTCTTCACACACCACTTTGCGCTGTACTTCCAGACTGTTTTCAGTAAAGGCAAGTGACAGCATGCGATCGCTTTCGAGCCAGAATGCTGTTTCTAAATTTTCAGCCGGGAGTTGTATATAATAATTGGTGAGATCATTTGTTGTGTACGCATTGTTTTCTCCTCCTGCCATTTGCAGCGGCTCATCGTAAACCGGGATGTTAATGGATCCGCCAAACATCAGGTGCTCGAACAAATGGGCAAAACCTGTTTTGTTGGGGTCCTCATCTTTAGCACCTACATCGTACATCACATTGACAACAGCCATAGGTGTAGAGGTATCAGGATGCACAATTACTCTCAAACCATTCGATAAACTAAAACGTTCAAAATTCACCACTGGTTAATCGATTTAAGTTGAAAATGTTCCAGATATTATAAGAATCTGTGGCCTGCAAAAGTATCTGAAAAGAAGCACATAAATCCTTTGAATTGCGGCAGAGCTATCGCCTGTACCTTTTAAGGATGTTTTTTACTTTGATGGTGTACTGTATCAAAGTACCGTTACGTTGTACGATCAGTTGTAATCGTTCGCCTGTACTTTGTATGGCTGCTTTGTAACGCTGCATGTTTTGGCTAAAGTCTTTATTCACGGCAACTACAATATCGCCTTCCTTTAATCCGGCTTCTTCAGCGGGAGAACCCTCAGCAACATCGCCAATTATAATTGCTCCATCAATATAGTATAGTTCTATGCCTGTATAAGAATAATCAAAGGGATCCGCAAAATGCGAGTTCGGCATTAAGTAAATATCGCGGCGATCGTAATTCATGATCACATTAAACCGGCGAAGAAGATCATTGCCGATCAATCCCCCTAAGTAAGGATAGGAAGTAATGTTGAAGGAATCGCTGAAAACATAAATGGGTACGTTCCTGAATTTATAAGGCCCCAGTTTTACTTCTTTAATCACAGTCATGGCCATGTCTATCTTACCTCCCAAACCCTCGGCCTCCTTTACATACAGTTTTCTTTTGTTGGTGAGTAAAGCACTGTCTTTTAAAAAATCGGTTGATAGCATCATGTTGAGGCCGGCACCCATGTCGTAAAGAAATCTTGCATTCACTGCTTTGGCATCTATTACCCTTACCTGTTGAACGGGAATAGTACTGATCACCGGTCTGAACAAAAAACCTCCACGGGGATATTTGTATAAACCTTTTGTCCAAAACTCAATTTTTGAACTGTCATAATCGATCTTGACGATATAACGGCTCAAAACCGAGTAACCAATAATACCATCAATTTTTTCGCCGTAAACAGCAGTAAGTATGGAGTAATCATTGATGTGAAAATTAAGACTGTCAATGGTGAGCCCTTGTACATGCAGCTTGCGGTTATTTAAAAAGCTTACGTTACGGATGCCGGCAATGCCGCGAATCGTTCGGTTGGAAGGCGTTCCTTTTAATCCAAAATAATCAGTAGTGGAAGAATCCAGCGAAATGCCACCACTACCGGTGTCCAATATAAAATTCAGGGTGTCTTTAAAAGAATCAAATCGTGCTTTCAAAATCACCACGCCGCCTGTCATTTGTTCAAAGGAAAATTGGGTGAGAAGCCTGGAGGGTTCGACAAATTCTTCCTGGCAAAATGCCGTTTTGCCAGCAAGCAGTAAAAGTGCACTATAGAGCAAGCGTCTCATGTTTAATGGCAGCTTTACTTAGGACAAGATAGCATTTGTAAAAGTTGCAATGAAAGGTACAAGGTTGAAGGTATAAGGTAGAAGGTTATTCTATGAAAAGCAAAAGTTTTCTTTAGGCGGCATTGCTATAAAAACCCTAAACCTGCCACCTTTTACTTTTAGCCTTTCTTTCTCTTCGTATTTTTGCCGCCTTATGAAGCTTCCCGATCTGTATGATAAAGCCCTCCGGTTTGAAGCCCTTTCGATAGAAGAAGGCATGTTTTTATTTGAACAGGCGCCGCTGACGGAGTTGATGTTTGTAGCAAACGAGTTAAGAAAAAAACAAGTTCCTCACGGAAAGGTTACCTGGCAAATTGATCGGAATGTAAACACAACCAATGTGTGCATTGCCAATTGCAAGTTTTGTAATTTCTACCGCATACCCGGTCATTCGGAAGCATACATAACGGATATGCCAACGTACAGGAAGAAGATTAGCGAGACCTTAAAATACGGTGGCGACCAGTTGCTTTTGCAGGGAGGCCATCATCCCGAACTGGGACTGGACTTTTATGTAAATACGTTCAGGCAAATCAAACAGGAGTTCCCGACTATTAAATTGCATGCACTGGGTCCTCCGGAAGTGGCACATATTACCAAGCTTGAGAAAAGTACACACCGCGAAGTATTAATGGCTTTAAAAGAAGCAGGACTGGATTCATTGCCCGGCGCCGGTGCAGAAATATTGGTGGACAGGGTTCGAAGATTGATCTCCAAGGGAAAATGCGGAGCGGATGAGTGGTTAGCCATTATGCATGAAGCTCACAAATTGAACATCACGACTTCGGCAACCATGATGTTTGGTCATGTGGAAACGGTTCGTGAACGCTTTGAGCATTTGGTAAAGATCAGGGAAGTGCAGGCAAAGAAACCCGAAGAGGCAAAAGGCTTTCTGGCCTTCATTGCATGGACCTTCCAGGATGTTGATACTTTGCTGGCCAAAATTCGCGGGGTACATAATTTGGTTACCGCAGAAGAATATATACGCATGGTGGCCATCAGTCGCATCATGCTTCCGAATATTAAAAACATCCAGGCATCATGGCTGACTGTTGGTAAACAAACAGCACAAGTTTGTTTGCATGCAGGCGCCAACGATTTTGGCTCTATTATGATTGAAGAAAATGTAGTCAGTGCCGCAGGTGCTCCACACCGTTTCACTTATCGCAGCATTCAGGAGGCGATCCGCCAAGCTGGCTTTGAACCACAACTCCGCAACCAGCAGTACGAGTGGAGAGAGATTCCTGAAACTATTGAAGAACAGGTTGTGAATTATTAGTATGAAGAATTCAACGTTTCACTTACACTGGGGAAGCTTTATTATCAGTTTCTTCTTTGGCATGTTTGCTTTTATATTTTATCTCCTGTTCTCCAGAACCGACAGGAGAGATAAAATTTATTCTTCCTTATTTGGGTGGTTTTTGGGACTGGCAATAGGCATACTGCTTTTGAAGTTTACCAATATAAAAGACATGCTGCCGCCTGATGCCATTCAATAAGCGTTGTGAATGATCCATCAATGCTGTTTCAACAAATACTTATCTAACGCATCAATTGCCTGGTTTTTAATATCCGGCGGTAATAGTCCCTGGTCTAACCATTCATCGTGTGCTCTTCTGAATGAAAAAGCAGGAAACGCTTTGTTATCTGCTTCGGAAAGAAAAATATACTTCTCATTATCAAAGATCACACGGTAATTTACATTCTCGTTATTGACCGCTATGTTCGTTGAAAAAAGATCTTCCATTGTTCAAAGATTTTTCAAGTTCATATTCTATTACCGCCGGTAACAAATTCGCAACAATTTCAACCCTCGTCAATTACCCGCCGTCTCATTGGGTTTTTGCTCTAAAAGCTGCATCAATTGATCAAGTTTCGGAGCAAGAATGATTTCTGTTCTTCGGTTATGTTGCCTGCCTTCAGCGGTTTCATTACTGTCAACAGGTTCGTATTTGCTGCGGCCACTTGCTGTTACTCTTGTTGGATCAACTTTATAGGTATCGGTGAGGATCCTCACAATGGCAGTAGCTCTTGCCACACTCAACGCCCAGTTATCTTCATACTTTCCTTTGATGGGAATGGAGTCAGTATGTCCCTCTACTACAACATTAATATCCGGATTGGTATTCAGTACCTGCGCTAATGTTCCCAAAGCTTGTTTACCCTTTGCATTTACCACTGCACTGCCGGAAGGGAACAATAAATTTTCCTGCAGGCTCACGTATACCCTTCCATTTTTCACGAACACTTGTAGTTCGTTCGAGCTGAATCCAACCAATGCATCGGCCATTTTTTTACGAAGACCTTCCACTGCTTCACGCTGCTGATCTAAAAGTTTGCGCAAATCCCACAAACGTTTTTGTTCTGCGTCAAGCTGTTTTTGGGTCATGTGGGCTACTCCTGTTGCTTCGGATGCTTTTTTCATAGCATCATCAATTTGCTTGACCAGGTTGGCATTGTCGTTTTGTAGTGTGTTGATTTGGTTCCGTAGATCGGTAATAGTATTACCCAGTGCTGTATTCTTTGCTTCAAGAGCTTGTTCCCTTGTTAATGACGCCTGGTATTTTTTCTGTGATACGCAGGAGGTAAAAAGAACTACAATAAGGGAAACCAGAAAAGCATGCCTTTTCATAAGAGAAAAATTTTACTGCAGAAGCTCAAAAAACTATGCCATTTGTAATTTGCCGGAAAAAGCATGCACATCAATTACGAGTTTAAAGCAAGCTGTAATAATTTGGAAGCATTGGAAATGAAGTTAAAAGAATTGAATCCTGTTTTTATTGGAATGGACCACCAGATAGATACCTATTTCAACGTACCTCATGGCCGGCTCAAACTCAGGGAAGGGAATATTGAAAACTCTTTGATTCATTACAATCGAACCAATACCGCTGATGCCAAACAATCTGATGTTAGTTTATACCAACACCAGCCAGATAAAAACCTGAAAGAAGTTTTATCGAAAGCGCTGGGAATTAAAACTGTTGTTGATAAAAAACGAAAGATCTATTTCATCGATAATGTCAAATTTCATTTTGACGAGG
>JAGIAB010000339.1 GCA_017745135.1 Flavisolibacter sp. | reverse complement strand
GTCTCCAACTTAATACTTATAATGATCCTACTGGGCAAACGAAGCTTGAGATCAATATTATTTTTGTTCAGGATGCGGTTGTTGTTTTCATTGAAGAAGGTGAGTAATTGTTCGTTAGAGATAAGGGTCATCTTGTATTTATTTTTTGTAATGATAATTTCAAGAGGAAATTTTCAAAAGCCTATCACGGTTGTCTTCCGGTGGTATCCAGGTCCAGTGCGCGATCTTTTCCTTTCAGGCCATGTGGTATACCCTGTGTCATCCAGCGGGGAGGTGGGGCCCCTTTTAGGTAATGATCGAAATACTGGGTCATGCGAATTGTTTGATCAAGAGCCTCCTTTCCGTCGAGGCCGTGGCTCCCTTCGTCGTATTGCAGGAGCCATACTTTTTTTCCCAATCGGCGCATAGCCGTAAACATCGCAAGGGCATGATCAAATTTAACCGCGCCGTCTGCCTTATTGTGCGAGATAAGCAACGGTGTCGATACCCGGTGTGCCAGTACCACCGGCGATTCCGTGACCCATTGTTCAGGCTGGTCCCACATATTAGAACCCCATAAAGGTTCAGATATACTAAGCCTGCTTCCCGCACCGTCGAATCCCGTACCCATCAACTGTAAAGCACCACTCACCTGATCGCTGACCCCACATCCTTCAAATGCAGCAGCAAAAAGCTTGCTGTGCGTTATGATATGATTTGTAAATCCTCCTCCTTGGCTTAGGCCCATAATGCCCAACCTGGAACCATCGACATAGGACCGCTTTGTCAATTCCTTGACGGCCCCTTCCGCCGCCAATAACACACTTTTATAACGGCTGCCTTTCCTAAAATAATGATCTGGCGTGAATACCAGGTACCCACGACTTACAAACCAGGGAATATTGGGCTTGCCAACTTCAGATACGTCAGCAATTATAAACTTATTCAACAAGTAGGAATACTGCTCATAACAATAGTACAAAACCGGATACTTTTTAGTAGAGTCGAAATTAGTAGGTTTAAACAACACACCCTGATTTTGTACACCATCCGCCTGCCTGAAATGTACCAATTCTGTAGTGTACCAGTTGTACTCACGTTGTGGCTGTAAGTTCGTTAATTGCCTGAATGTCTTAAAGTCATTGGTATAAAACAAGTTTGGGGCGTCTGTTGCACTTTCTCGTTTTACAATCCATGCATTAGAGCGCGCAGCCTTTAAAGGCAACATGCCGGGGCCATAGGGATCGCCCATCCAACTGTTTAATACCAACCGGCGATGTGCAAAGAAAAATGGCCCCATGCACAGGCTGTCGGGATCTTCTTTCGTGGTAAAGTAAAAACCATTTGCTTTAGTACGTTCAGAGAAGGCTGTTAGTAAATGCGACCCTGTTGTTGATATCCTTGCATTTTCAGGCGTGGCAAGGCGGAAAACGATTTCGCGTTTGCGGCCATAACCATTTGTCAGATTAATCGCCTTTTTTTGGCCGGAAAGATCTATCTGCCAGATATCGTAACTATCGTAGACAAGTAATTGGCTGCCATTTTCCGTACGAGCAGCAATTACCGGATTGACCGCTTTCTCCGTTTCTTGCCAACCTATGAAAAAGGGGTTTTCCACGCCCAATGTCCAATCCGGAATGTTAGCAGACAGGTTTAATTCCTGCCCCGAGGCAATATTATACCGATAAAAATGACGGCCGCGATAACTATCAAACGCGATCACCGACTTGCCATGCTTGTCAATTTCCAACACATCAGCCTTAACGAACGGCAGCAGTTTGCGTGACCCATTCAAAAATGATACGAGCCACACACTATCACGCTTGTATTCCCAAAACCGGTCGCCAACCATCTTTTTCGCAACAACAGCATAATCACCGCCTATTTGCTCGGGTTCGACAAATAAGTTCTCAAGTCTCTCCTGGACCAAAGTAGACACCACGCCTCCTGCTACAGGGACTACCGCAGTATAAAAAAACTGGGCAGGATTGTAGTCAGCCGTTTGGCTCGTATACAATAGGGCATCCTGATAGCCCCATACATCAACCTGCACAGCACCCTTCGTTTGTTCATTTGGTGCTAACGAGTCCGGTTGCAAAAGGAAAAGCAAGTAACGGCCGTCCCGGGTAAACCGCGGTGTTTGAAAGGTGAGCTTTGCGTTAGCGGGAATACCCGGTGAACCATCTTTTACCAAGCAACGAGCTTGTGCATCCCCCAATCGATAGTACCAGTAGCTGTATCCTCCTTCTGCTGCGTGCCTGCTTTTTTTATCACGAAGCGTGAAACTTATTCCATTGCCCGCTTCATCCATAGTATAATTAAGCAGCTCACTTGAATCGACGCTTGCATAAACAAGTGATTTTCTGCCGTCCGGCAAACTTATATATTGAAGCTTTACTCCCTTCTCTGTGTTCAGACGTACCAGGATCGCCCGGCCGTCATTACTTAAGATATAATCCTGAACGCCAACATAAGATATCGTTTTACCCGTTTGCAAGTGATGCAGCACCAGAGTGTGCGAATCTCCAGATAGCTTTCCTAATAACCAGTCCTCCGTATTATTAAGGCACAGTTCTTCCATGGCCTCCAGTTGCCGTGTGCTGTTTGTCAATAAGTCTTTAACTACAACATTACTATCACTCTTTTTTTGCCCGATCACCCAATGCCCTGTCTTATCACATTTTAGGTTGAAAAATTCTTCTAAATATTGAGGCTCCTCTCCCAGTGGAACAATGCACCATTTCCCGAACCCCTTTGAGATGTAATGGCGGCCGCTGCTTGCAAAAAAACCCGGTCCCGGGTCACACAGTTCCCGCCGCCAGGTACCGTCTATCCTACTTATGACCAGCATGATCCCCTTATTGGCTTTATACATGATCCAGGCCGCATATTTTCCATCCGGACTGATGGACGGGGCATCACCCCAAAGCATATCCCAGTTCGTTCTTACATCCGGATCTATTATCCGATCCCGACCTGTTACTGGAAACTCTTCTCCACCTTGCGACATCGCTTCCTTTCCCAATAGGATCAACGACAATAAAAGAATGATATTAAACCGAAGCAGCTTTCTATAAACCAAACACATAGTCACTCTGGTAACTGCCAGGTGATTAGCAATAGTATTCATGCAATACACAATTAATAATTTAATGAAAAAGCCGTAATGTTATTTTTTTACATACACCCCTTTTGTCTCCCAACTTTCATTCTTCGTCTCTGCAGACTTTCTACCAAAATTGAGTTGTTTGCCATCTGCAGACAGGCTTAGCGTCTCTATACGGGTAAATTCTACTTCTTTGAAATTATCATCACTGTAAAAAATAGTGGTAATTACCAGCGCTGTCTTGTCAGCGCTCCACTTGAGGCTTTTGAGATAGTTTTTGAAAGTAGCACCACTTATACCTTTTACCGGCTTACCATTCATGGCAGCAGTTTGCCGGTTAGTGATCAGCTTATGTTCTCCAGTGAAACCATAGGTTGTTATGCCTAATGAATCCGTTTGCTGGTCAATGGTGATAATGCCAGTTAGATCATAAGCAGTAGTACCGGAAACCTTTTCGTGGCTTTGTAAAACCCATGTTCCGGATAAATTAGATTGACCATAACCGTTAGTATATAGAAATAAACTGAAAACAATAATCAATAACGCCGTTGTAAAAACTGACGCCCCAGGTATGCACCTTTTTAATTTTTTAAGTGCTAGTAACATTGCTCTTATTTTTAAGTAGTTCAAAAATTGCGTACTTGAATCTGATTTAATCAAACCAGTCAAGTTTTTCGCCCCGTTTCATTCTATCGAGCACTGAGCGAAGAATAGGAATATCGCCCGATTCCCTTCTAGCCAAAGCGGATTGAAGGGCTTTTTCCTCCCAGACAATCGCTTTTTTCCTGAATCCCGCCTTATACAACAGGCTTGCATAAGTA
>JAGIAB010000338.1 GCA_017745135.1 Flavisolibacter sp. | reverse complement strand
CCTCCGCTTGCAATGATGGGAATGCTTCCCCCGGTTTTTTTATGAATGTATTGAAGAACTTCTGTAGATCGTTTTTGAAGTGGCTTGCCGCTTAATCCACCAGCGCCGATAGTTTGGAGTTTGGAGTTTGGGGTTTGGAGCTGTTCTCTTGATATAGTTGTATTGGTAGCAACCAATCCATCTAAATTAATTTCTTTGGCAAGATCAACCACATCGTCAATTTGTTCCCATTCCAAATCGGGAGCAATTTTCAGAAGAATAGGTTTTTGAATTTCGAATCCTGCATTGAGTTCCTGCAAATGCGTCAATATTTTTCTCAGTGATTCCTTTTCCTGCAATGCTCTAAGTCCCGGCGTATTAGGAGAGCTTACATTAACAATAAAAAAATCAACATAAGGATGCAAGGCCCTGAAACAAATTTCATAATCCTTCCAGGCCTCTTCATTTGGTGTCACTTTATTCTTTCCAATGTTACCACCAATAAGCATTTTGGATTGCTGTTTGTCGTTTGCCGTTTGCCGTCTCCATTTTTTTAATCGCTCAGCGGTAGCGTTCACACCTTCATTATTAAAACCCATCCGGTTAATCAATGCCTTGTCTTCTATCAAACGGAAAACTCTTGGCTTATCATTGCCCGGTTGCGGACGCGGTGTTACTGTTCCTATTTCCACAAAGCCAAATCCCAACGCGTCCAGTTCTCTTAAATACTGCGCATTCTTATCAAAACCGGCACCCAAACCAACAGGATTTCGGAATGTTAAACCCAATAACCTGGTAGGGATTGAACGGGGTTTAAAAATTTTCGCAACTATTTTTTTCGAAAAACCAACTGAACAAAACAGCTTCAGCAAATTCATTGAAATACTATGCGCTGTTTCAGGAGAAAATTGGAAAAGGATACTCCGTAGAACTTTATACATCTTGGCTTGCGAAGATAGGATGCAATTTCACAATTCTGTAAATAGTTGTTCATGCAACTAAAAATTAAATTCTTAATTTTAAAGTTCAATCTCCAATTATGCAGGAAGCTTACATTGTTGCCGGATACAGAACCGCAGTTGCCAAGGCAAAACGCGGTGGATTTCGTTTTTATCGTCCTGATGATATGGCCATTGACCTTATCAAAGGATTATTGAATTCAGTTCCCCAATTAGATAAAAAATTGATTGATGATGTGATTGTTGGAAATGCTGTTCCTGAAGCCGAACAAGGTTTGCAGGTTGGACGCATCATTGCTGCAAGGGCAATAGGTTTTGATACACCCGGAATGACCGTGAACCGCTATTGCGCCTCAGGTGTGGAGACGATTGCAATTGCCACAGCAAAGATCCGGATGGGAATGGCGGATTGTATCATTGCCGGCGGAACAGAAAGCATGAGTCTGGTACCGGCTTCCGGATGGAAAACCGTTCCCGCCTATTCCATTGCCAAAGACGAACCGGATTATTATTTAAGCATGGGATTAACTGCAGAAGCAGTTGCAAAGGAATATAAAGTGTCCCGTGAAGAACAAGACGAATTCTCTTACAACTCTCATAAAAAAGCATTGAATGCTATTGCCAATGGCTATTTCAAAGACGGCATTTTACCAATGACCGTTGAAGAAGTTTACCTGGATGAAAAAGGCAAAAAACAAAAAAGAAGTTTTGTTGTAGATACTGACGAAGGTCCCCGTGCAGATACATCGATGGAAGCCTTGGCCAAATTGAAACCCGCATTTGCTGCCAATGGTTGCGTTACTGCCGGCAATTCCTCCCAAACAAGTGATGGAGCAGCCTTTGTAATTGTAATGAGCGAACGACTGGTGAATCAGTTAGGATTGAAACCAATTGGAAGATTAGTGGCTTGTGCATCTGCAGGTGTGCATCCAAGAATTATGGGAATTGGTCCTGTTGCTGCCATACCAAAAGCTTTGAAGCAGGCGAATATGAATTTGAACCAGATCGATCTGATCGAACTGAATGAAGCTTTCGCATCGCAATCTATTGCTGTGATAAGAGAAGCAGGTTTGAATCCGGAGATTGTCAACGTCAATGGTGGTGCAATTGCCTTAGGACATCCTTTGGGTTGTACTGGTGCAAAACTTACCATTCAAACATTGAACGATGCCAAGAGATTAAATAAGAAGTACTCAATGGTAACAGCATGTGTCGGAGGTGGACAGGGGATCGCGGGAATTCTTGAAAATATCCAATAAAAAAATACTCGAAGAGTTTTAAACCGCTGCGAACGCTGTGTCTGCAGCGGTTTTATTCAAGCTGTAACCTTTGACGAAGTAGTTAACGAAACAGGGTTCTTTCTCTCTCCAATTTGTTGACGCCACATCGCATAATACAAACCTTTTTCATCAAGCAAAGACTCATGTGTGCCGGTTTCAATAACATTTCCTTTTTCCAAAACGTAAATCCTATCGGCATGCATGATGGTAGAAAGCCTGTGAGCTATCAGAATAGTGATTTGAGCCCCCTGGTTTGAAATATCCCGGATGGTGTCAGTAATTTCTTCTTCGGTTATTGAATCCAATGCAGATGTTGCTTCATCAAACAATAAGAGCTTTGGTTTACGAAGCAAGGCCCTCGCAATGGAAATTCTTTGCTTCTCTCCACCCGATAATTTCAATCCACCTTCACCAATCATTGTCTCCAAACCTTTATCAGCACGGGCCAATAAATTTTGACAGGAAGCTTTGGTTAATGCATCCATGATGTCTTCTTCGGTAGCAGCAGGATTGACGAACGTAAGGTTCTCCCTGATGGTTCCGCTGAACAAATTTGTATCCTGGGTCACAAAGCCTATTTGATTGCGCAGATCATCAAAACGAAGTTTGGTTTCATCCAAACCATTGTACAAAATTTTACCTTCCTTAGGCCGGTATAATCCTACCAACAATTTCATCAGCGTTGATTTACCGCTGCCACTTGGGCCAACAAAAGCAACAGTTTCACCGGTATTGACATCAAAGCTTATATTATTGATCGCGTTCTGAGAAGCGGTTTGATGTTTGAAGACCACGTTCTGAAAAGACAGCGTTCGGATGTCGCCTAATGGTTTTGGATTGACAGGATCTTTTTCCGGTTCTTTCTTCATCAGGTTGTCAAAATTGTTCAATGAAGCTTCAGCTTCGCGATAAGAAAGAAGAATGTTTCCAATCTCTTGCAAAGGACCAAAAACAAAGAAGGAGAAGATCTGCATGGTCACCAATTGCCCTGCATCCATATAATTTCCAAAAATCAGCCACATTAAAATAAAGAGAATTACCTGGCGCAGCGTATTCACAAAAGTGCCTTGTATGAAACTGATGCTTCGAATACGTTTTACTTTAGTCAGTTCAAGGCCAAGAATTTTATAGGTATTCTTATTTAAACGAGCTACTTCCTGTTCGGTGAGGCCAAGACTTTTCACCAATTCAATATTTCTCAGCGATTCAGTAGTAGAACCTGCCAATGCAGTTGTTTCGCCAACAATTCTTTTTTGAATGGCCTTGATTTTTTTACTGAGTGCATTCGTAATAACAGTAAGCAGTAAAATACCGGTTAAATAGGCTATAGGAATACTCCAGTGAATAAAAATTGCTGCATAAACAAACACAAATACAACCCCAACAATTACTCCAAATAGAATGTTGATGAAATTGATCATGAATTTTTCTACATCGGCTCTTACTTTGGTTAATACAGAAAGCGTTTCGCCGCTTCGTTGGTCTTCAAACTCCTGGTAAGGAAGCTTCATGGCATGCTGCAATCCATCGGTAAACACCTTTGCACCGAATTTTTGGATCACCACGTTCATAAAATAATCCTGGAAATTTTTAGCAATACGGCTGATCATCGCTACTGTAATTGATGCCAGTAAAAGCCACACAACACCATAAAGAGTTTCATTACTTCCTCTTTTATTTACAATTTGAGTTTTAGC